>CAILAQ010000586.1 GCA_903832165.1 uncultured Bacteroidota bacterium
ATGGTTTTCAGCCAGATGCTGGTCTCCTTTACCCTGTACCTGAGATCGAATGTTGCGGGAATGCAGATGCACACAGCAAATTCAATCATCTCGGTACTCGACAGGGCACTCATGATAGGATTCTGTGCCATCCTCATCTCGGGCAGGATTGCCCGGATTCAATTCAGTATTGATTGGTTTGTTTATGCTCAGACCGCAGCGTATTTTGTAACTGCGGCCATTTGTTTCCTCATTGTTGCCTGGAAATCCAGCTTCCCCAAACTTCGTTATGACCACAAGTTTTTCCTTGTCGTAATACGCCAGTCCTGGCCATATGCCTTGCTGGCCCTGCTCATGGTTGCTTATACCCGGATAGACGTTATCATGCTCGACAGGATGCCAAAACCGGGTTGTATCAGTGAGGCTGCTCTTTATTATAGTGGATTCAGGATTTTTGATGCCACTTATCAGTTTGCGCTGCTTTTTGCTGTGCTTCTGCTTCCTCTTTTCAGCAAGATGATCAAGGAAAAGCAGGATATTCACGGACTTACCCTGCTTTCTTCCCTTTTGCTTTTTATCCCGACTATAGCGCTGGCGATCGGGTCGCAGGTATACAGAACTGAAATTATGGACCTTTTGTATAATAAGAATATCGAGGAATCTTCTGCCTTTTTCGGTATTCTGATGTTTGCATTCCTGGGCATGGCTTCCACGATTATTTATGGAACGTTGCTCACCGCCAGCGGGAATCTGAAAATTTTAAACATTACCTCTGGAATTGCCTTGGTTATCAATGTATTGCTTAACATTATCCTGATACCAAAATATCAGGCATTCGGAGCTGCAGTAGCTTGCCTGGTCACCCAGGTTTTTGCAGGCTTCTCGCAATATGTTGCTACTGCGGTTAAATTCAGGTTTGGACTGGATAAAAAATTGATATTCAAAATTATAATATATATCTCAGGAGTTGTATTGCTTGGTATCGGTTCCCATCAACTTCAGATATCATGGCGGATCAGTTTTATCGGGATGCTTATGGCGGCGATGGTTTTTGCCATGATGTTAAATCTGATCAACCTGAAGGGATTAGTTCGCTTGATTTTTTCATCAGAACCTTAAAGTCATATCCGATTTCAGAATATGGTAAACAGACGAAATTTCATCAAATCCACAGGTTTGGCCGGTGGAGCTATACTGGCAGGAGGACCCGGTGCTTTTTCCAGTTCCTTATCCGGATTTGCCTATGAGTCCAAACGTCCACCTTTAGCGGCAAGGAAGTTTGTATCGGAGGCGGTTGAGACAACCATCAAAGATATTCAGTCTTCCATTAAGGATCCCGAAATGGGATGGCTTTTCGGGAATTGTTTTCCCAATACATTGGATACCACGGTGACATACACCGAGATGGGAGGAAAGCCCGACACTTTCGTGATTACGGGTGACATTCATGCTATGTGGCTGCGGGATTCATCAGCCCAGGTATGGCCGTATCTTCCCCTTGCCGCTAAAGATCCAAAATTGAAGAAATTGCTTGCCGGGGTTATCCATCGGCAGAATAAATGCATCATCATTGATCCCTATGCCAATGCTTTCAATGATGGCCCGGCTGACAGCCCGTGGAAAAGTGACCTCACCGATATGAAACCAGAGCTTCATGAACGCAAATGGGAGGTTGATTCATTGTGCTATCCCATCCGATTGGCCTATGGATACTGGAAGGCAACGGGTGAAGATGCCGTTTTCGACAATGATTGGGAGAATGCCATGGGACTCGTACTGCAAACGTTTCGTGTACAGCAGCGAAAAAAAGACCGCGGACCCTATAAATTCCAGCGGGTTACCGGATGGCAGACCGATACTGTTGCCGGAGGCGGATATGGGAACCCGGTGCGGCCTGTGGGGATGATTTGCTCGATCTTCCGTCCGTCGGATGATGCAACGATTTACCCGTTTCTGGTACCATCGAACCTTTTTGCCGTGACCAGCCTCAGGCAACTGGCCGAAATGTTTCAGAAGATAAGAGGAAACGCCGCAATGGCCAAAGAAGCAAACGACCTGGCAGAGGAGGTTGAAAAAGCTTTGCGGGAATACGCAATCGCCGAACATATGAATTTTGGCAAGATGTATGCCTTCGAAGTTGACGGATATGGAAACAGTCTGTATATGGATGATGCCAATGTGCCCAGTCTGCTTTCCATCCCATATCTCACCGGGTTAAATCCGGAGGATGAGGTATACCGGAATACACGAAAATTTCTGTTAAGCGCATCGAATCCCTATTATTACAAGGGTAAGGCTGCGGAAGGTCAGGGTGGCCCTCATTCAGGAGTTGATATGATCTGGCCGCTCGGCATCACCATGCGTGCGCTCACCTCCAAAGATCCTCAGGAGATTAAATTTTGCCTTAGTACGCTGAAATCCTCGCATGCAGGAACCGGTTTCATGCATGAATCGTTCCATAAGGATGATGTTGCGAAATTCACCCGAAAATGGTTTGCCTGGGCCAACACGCTATTCGGCGAACTTATACTGAAAGTTCACTCGGAGCAACCGGGACTATTATAATGTGCTAATGTGCCAATGTGCTAATTTGACAATGAAAGAAAACCCGATACCTATGATCCACCTCACCCCCATCCCCCTCTCCCGCGCTCGCTGCGCTTGCGCTCCACTCTCGGGAGAGGAGCAC
>CAILAQ010000587.1 GCA_903832165.1 uncultured Bacteroidota bacterium
ATGGAAATATATCCGCTATGTCAATATTGAACCTGAAATCGAAGAATTATATCATATCAGCAAGGATCCACGGGAATCAACAAACCTGGCCAACGACCCAAAATATAAAAGCATCAGGGATCAAATGGCGGCTAGTTTGGCCGAATAACAATGCCACATCGTGCGTCCGCCACACACATGAGGTACTTTTTCAGAGGCGCATTGTAGGTCATGGTCACGCATCCCATGTTGTCTTTCCTGCCGGCCTCGGTGTATTCGGCATGTCGCCCGGTAAACTCAATTCTTATTGTTTATTCGCACCATCACTACTCCCTGTGACGGAACCTCTGCGCTAAACTGCCCGCTAAATTCACCAAGGTCTTTCTGACGCCAAAGATCACGAACGATCTGTTTCTCCGTGAGTTTTAGCTCCGACCAGTCCACTTGCACTTTTGCACTACTATTCCCCCGGTTAAACAATCCCACTGCCCTGGAGCCGTCTGCCAGATTTTTAATCATCAGAAAACACTTATCCGTCTTTTTGACCACCAGTGCGCACTCGCCCAGCGGATCCTGATTCACCTCAATCACCTCGGGATTACAAAGTACATTGATGGTAAATTCATCAAGTTTCGACATATCGCCACTGTAAATTAACGGGGCAGCCATAAGGCTCCACAGTGACATATAAGCATATTGCATCGCAGCAGGCATCGGGGTCAATTCGGGAATTGCCTGTCTGTCAGCACTTCCAATCCAGCCAATCTGAATGTAATCCGGATCGTTCCATTCGCCGGGTTTGGAATACAATCGGTATTCACAGTTTTTTAGGGCTACATCAAAAATCCGGTCGAGTTCGTAACCCAGATCGTCAGCAGTTCGCCAGCAATTTCCGCCAACTTCGCCACCCCATTTCCATACTTCACCCATTCCATACTGACAGAGGTTGAAAACGATATCGCGATCCATGTTTTTCAGAATGGTTCCCATTTGAATATAAGGCTTCTGAAAAGCTTCAACACTATTTTCCCTTTCGCCATAGGAGCACCAGTCGTACTTTAAAAAATCGAAGCCCCACGAAGAGAACTGCCTGGCATCCTGTTCTTCGTGCTGCCAGGCTCCTGCAAATCCCCCGCAGGTTAACGGTCCCGGCGAAGTATAAATTCCGGCTTTCAATCCTTTTGCATGGATATAATCGGTCAATCCTTTCATATCCTGGAAATAGCTGTTCGGGATAATATTACCGACGGCATCCCTCAAAGGTCCAACCCGCTTTGGATCTCTATTCTTAGGCGCATTCATCCAGCAATCATCGATATTCACATACTGGTAGCCCACATCGGCCATGCCACTGCTGATCATCACATCTGCAGCTTCACGCATCATCCGACCGGTAATCCGGTTATAATGCGCATACCAATGATTATATCCCATCGGGGGTGTCAAAGCAAGCTTTTCTCCGGAAATAATCCTGAAGTTCCTTTTATCCTTCCCTTTTGGGTTTTTTGCTTCAATCACCACCTGGTACTCACCTTTGGAGGGGGTAGTTCCGGAAATGATTCCGCTCGAAGCGTCAAGTTTCAACTCTATTGGTAATCCTTTTACTGAAAAACTGATCGGACGCTCACCCTGACATGGAATGCGGTATAGAAACGGATGACCCGGACGACTGCCGTATACCAGGGGCCCATTGATGCGAGGTGCTGGTTTTGGCGCAGGGGTTAATATCTCACCAATCAGGAGAAACAGACAAGCTGCAAGTTGAATTTTCATAGGTAAATCATTTTAGCAGGTAATCATCCGATATTCCATCCTGCCCTTGTAAAGTCTCTGCTGGAGGTCATGGTTTGGTTTTTAGGTTATCGGGTTCAAGATAGTATACGTATCGGATATCCGTATGCATCAAATTGGTTGGATTGGGTACTAACTTGTTCTGTTTTGCTGATGATCAGAGATGGGACTGGATAATGCGACCTAAATGGCCAACAATCGTTTTGATTCTATTGATAACAATAAACCTCATGTCCATTGCACTACAAAAGATTCTGACTGCGAATAATCCTGAATTAGGATCAATCCTACGAATTATTTCCCGCGTCTCTGAAATTTCATGGGTTACATTAGCGTTGGGAAGAGCATTGTTTTTGAGGAGTAAAAACCGGGCTAGTGAGGAATGATGGACGGTGAGAATTTCCGAAAAAAAAAGGCATGGTTCTTTATAATCCGCGCGACTTATGTAACCCCCCTTTCAAATTTCTAAAGTATAAATTGGGCTTAAAAATTAAGACTTGTGAATTAAACATTATTGAAGATTCTTCTTTCTCTGGTCAGGGTGGATGTTTTGTCAATACTGACAATTATTTTGTTTTCTTCGTTGATGTTGTCTGTTCGCAGTCTTAGATAAGGGCTGAGCGGTTGAAAGAAAAGAAGAATAGAGAATTAGTTGGAAAATGACAAAGAAATCTTTTGCCCCTATTTTACCATCATCAACACCGGATTTCCATAATCAGCAAGCTTCTGAAAAAGGTTGATATCATAACTGCCCTTTTCAACCTGGCCGGATTTAGGAAATACCCAATCAATGTAATGGATCAGGTCATACTGGGTTCTGAGAAATTTGGCTGCGGAACCATCTGAAAGAACAGTTACTGGAAAGAATTCCGGTCCTTTATCTAAATCATTGATCAGACCATAATAGATGCTTTTCCCGCACGAAATTCCCGTTCCGGTTCGTTTGTCGAATTCAAAAACAGTGTTATTTCTGGCTACTGATCCCGATAAGAGGATCTTATCTTTGTAGTCGAAATAGTTCAGGATTTCATATTTCTGACCTGAAATAGCCAAATCACTACTTACGCTTAACGGAGGGCCCTTGACTGATGTGGTAAGCATTTCCTTTTGGGTGACATGGTCCTTTCGATGAAGGAAAACGCATCTTGGATAGACCTCCCCTTTTTTATTGATCGTATAAACTGTATCAAACAGTGCATCAAAGTAGTAATAACCCTCCGCACAACTGGATATCCGGTAATGGGTCCGCATTGACGCTGCCGATAAATCCAGTGGTGTTTTTAAAGGTACCGCTAATTCCTTCCCGTTTTTGTCCAGGATTACCAGTACTTTCCCTGCAGAAACCAAGTAATCCATAACCAGCAGGATTTTATCATCGGTTAGCCATCGTCCGGTTGAATATCCATAATAATGAAATCCTTTAAGCAGATCGCCATTTTCGGAATAGATATTTATCGCCGATCCATCCTTGAGTACCAGAATCTCTCCCCTGGAATTAAAATCGAGTCCATCAATCTGAATGAATTCCTTTGGACCTTTGCCTTTGACCATCATATCGCCAAGATAATGGCCGGTGCGGTCGAATTTCATCACCTTACCAACCTTCTTATCCGCAATCAGAATCAGATCGTTCGAAATGGCATATTGTTCGATATTTTCGATGAACGACTCTTTCTTTGCTTCCAACGGCACATATCGAATCTCATCTGCGATCGACGAGAGTTTGCATTCCCCTGTCGTTTCAATGGCTTTTGCAATATCAAGCCTGATTGGAGGTTGAATTTGTGGGTAAGCAAGTGTTACGGATTGGCACAGCACCATTAGAGTAAAAAGGATTTTCATTTCAGCAATTTTTATAAAGTTACCGAATAATCGGTTCAGGAATAATCAGACCATTAGAAAATTTATATATACCTCCACACTGAAAGGTATTTAATTGAATATCTGTAGAAGCGCGAAATTCTAAATAATCCACATTTTGAATGTAATTCATATTTCATAATTTTCAGCCACTTGAAGAATATCAAATAATTAGTAGTAATTTTAAAAATGCAGCTTAGCTTAACTCAATGTCCGGATTTA
>CAILAQ010000588.1 GCA_903832165.1 uncultured Bacteroidota bacterium
CCCCCCCCCCGGTAGAAGCGCAGGAAAAGAGCCTGAAAACTAACCCAACCGTCTTTTACCGTGAAACATTCAATTGGGGAAATCCGGCCGATGCAAAAGGCTGGACGGCACCTCCGGGATTTATCTTTGAAGATCCGGATGATAAGGGCATGAACTGGCACTGGTGGCCCAATGACAGCCTGAATTCCCCTTTGACTGATGAGCCACCGATGCAGTCCACTTCCCGTGAGGATGGTCATCTCTGCTTATTTGGTTCCCTGTACAACAAGGATATCAATCCCTATTACACGCCATACCAGCGTGCAAATAATTCGATTGTGTTTCCGGCTATCGATTGCAGCCAGCATTCATCTGTCATTCTTCAATTCGAAACTAATTTCAAGAATAGTGGCTTTCAGAGATATATTCATGTGAATGGCGGATGGAAAATGATGGTGGAAGTATCACCGGACAACGGAATTCACTGGAATCAATGGGATGCCAGTTTCGGAGTGCCTGGAGATCAAAGGCCGGGTGATATTGATCCGGGCCAGGTGGTTCTTTTTCGTGAAAATCTGTCGGAAGTTGCTGCCGGTCAGTCGCTGGTGAAAATTAAGATCACCTGGTACAATTATTTCGGGCTCCATTTCTGGAACATTGATGATCTGCAACTCATGGAAGCTCCGCAATATGATCTGCGCATGGATAGTGTTGATATACACTGGGACTGTAAAATTCCTTTTCGAGACGAAACAATCAGTTACATGATGCCTATATCACAGGTGGTTTGGCTGATAGTCTGATCGATTTCGACTTTACCGTTTGGGAGGCAAAATACGACTGGACAATTATAGATCCGCTGTGGTTGATGCGGACAGAAAGGCTGGTTCTGGATTCATCGATGTTAAATACCTGGGTATATCTGCCGTTCACCAAGGATGGTGAGTCGGAATTCGTTAAAGCTGGAAGTCTGCTTTGGGCCGGTCTTGAGCACAGCAACTATCACACCAATGAAAAAGTCAGGAAGCATCAAGGACTGGCGGTCGGCGGCACCAATCAAGCCCCTTACCACGTGCCGGTTGCCAAGATTGCCCGGGCAAGATATAATTCGACTTACCCCATTGCCTGGGCTAATTTGCAAAATAAGAATCTTATGATCCGCCTCTACCTACATAGTACGGTCAACTCTACCGATCCTTATGGAATAGCTGCTTTCTCCGTCGCTCAGAACTATCCAAACCCGTTCAATGATCACACGACAATCAATTATTCGGTTGCTCAGGAAGCCAGGGTCAGATTGGAGATCACCGACCTCACCGGCCGATTGGTATTTGTAAAGGAAGATGGATTGCAACCATCTGGCAGCCATCGGATGGTGATCCGGAATCCGGGATTATCGCCGGGGATCTATTTCTACACTTTGTACGCCGGGGAAAATCGGCAGACAAGGAAGATGTTGGTTAATTAAGGCAGAGGGCAGAGGGCAGAAGGCAAAAGTAAAGGCACAAGGCTCAAGGCGCAAGGCAAAAGTGAGCTGCCAAATGCCGGCTGCCGAACAAGGGAGGACGCACGGGTCCTCCCCTACAATTGTAAACCCGTCACCCGTCATCCGTCACTTGTCACCCGTCACTTGTCACAATAAAATAATTGTATAACTTCCGGCATTCGTTCCCACAGTTTTATACATTTATATATCTATCAATCTACCTATATGGATTACGAAAGTAAGCTGGAAAGGGTCGCAGTTCTTGGTGCCGCAGGCAAGATGGGCAGTGGGATTCTGCTTCTCACAGCGATCGAAATGGCCGACCTGAGCCTGTTGCCGGAAAACCGGGGCCGCACATTTGCCATTCAGGCTATCGATATGTCATTTGAAGGTCTGGCAGGCCTGATGAACTATCTCCGTGCCCAGGTGCTTCGCGCTGCTGAGAAAAAAATGGTGTGGTTACGCTCTGTTTATGCCGACCGGGCGGATCTGGTCGAGAACGGACAAATACTCCAGCAATATGTTTTTGATGTGCTCAATATCGTGAGGCCAACCATCCGACTCGAGGCCGCGTACGACTGCCACATCATTTTTGAGGCCATCAAGGAGGATCCCGCACTCAAGAAAGAGATTTACAAAAAGATTGATGCAGCCAATCCGCATAAACCCTGGTATTTCACCAATACTTCTTCTATTCCGATATCCGAACTCGATACGGATGCAAACCTTGGTGGCCGCATCATCGGGTTCCATTTCTATAATCCACCTGCCGTTCAGAAACTCGTTGAGCTGATCAGCTCCGGAAAAACAGCTCCGGAACTGGAGTCATTCGCGCTGGAATATGCAGCGAAACTGGGCAAACTGGTGGTCCGGTCGAACGATAAGGCAGGTTTTATCGGGAACGGACATTTCATGCGCGATGCCCTCTACGGCATCAGTGAAGCCGAACGACTGGCAGCAAATATGCCATTGCATGAGGCAATCTATTTGGTGAATAAAGTGACCCAGGATTATCTGGTCAGGCCGATGGGGATTTTTCAACTGATAGATTATGTGGGTGTTGATGTGGTAAGCTATATCATGCAGGTGATGAATCCACATTTCCCGGGCGAACATCTCCACAGCAGCCGTCTGGATAACTACCTGAAACTGGGTGTCAGGGGTGGCCAAAACTCCGACGGATCGCAAAAGGATGGTATCCTGAAATATGAGAAGGGCAAGCCTGTTGCCGTATATGATGATTCTTCAAAACAATATATCCTGATAGATGGATTTCGCGAGTCGGCTGACAAACAGCTGGGACCGCTTCCCGGATCTTATCAGCCCTGGAAACAGGTGGTAAACAGCAGAACCAAGGAGGTGATTTTCGCGGCACTGTTTGCAGAGATAAAATTGATGGAAACGCTCGGTGCAAAGCTTGCCATAAATTATGCCAAACGGTCAAAGGAAATTGGACTGCAGCTGGTTTCCGACGGCATTGCCCGCACTGATGAGGATGTGAATACCGTTTTGCTTACCGGATTTTTTCATGCCCTCGGGCCAATTACCAATCATGTTTAATTAACAGGCAGGATTCCCATGGAAAAGAAAATATACATGACGGCGGGCTATAATACCATTTCACTGGGTACCGGCCGCAAAGAGTTTAATCCTTCGAAACCCCGACCGGGCCTGGAGCATTATATCAAAGAGGCCGGCTCAAACGTGCTTGCAAAAATCGGTGGTGCTGAAACGGTCGATGAAATTGTGATCGGCAACTTTATGGCTGGTCGGTTTAACGGACAGGCACACCTGGGAGCGTTTGCACCTTTCATCGATGAGGGGTTGGCCGGAAAGCCATCTACCCGCGTTGAAGGGGCATGTGCATCAGGCGGTTTAGCCTTGCTGACCGGTATAAAATCGGTACTGTCGGGTTCATCTGAGGTAGTGATGGCATTGGGAGTGGAGGTCCAGAACAGTGTGAAAGCCATTTATGGTGCCGATATTTTAGCTGCTGCGGGGTGGGCTGCCGACCGAAAAAACGGTCATGCCTTTTTCTTCCCCGGACAGTTCAGCGATCGTGCCGGGGTCTATTTTGAAAGATATGGTCGCGAAAAAACCCGCAAAGCTTTTGCCCGTTGGTATCGCAATGCCATTGAAAATGCCAGACTTTGCCCTACCGCTCAGGAATATCAGAATATGGCCGCTGACCTGGAGGCTCTTGCCATGGCGGAACCTACTCCAAAAGCTTTTGTTGAGCACCTGAATTATCTGGATTGCTCCAAAGTTTCTGATGGCGCTTCGGCCATTATTATCGCTTCGCGAGATGGACTCAGGCGTATCGGGGTATCCCTGGAAGATGCAGTGGAAATCACCGGATTCGGACATGCCGTTGCAGATATCACAAAGAAACCAACTGACCCAACTGAATTAAGCACTGGAAAGCTGGCTGCAGAAAAGGCTCTTGCTATGGCTGAAATCGGAATCAACCAGGTGGGTACCGTGGAAACTCACGATTGCTTTACCATAGCAGGAATTCTTGGTGTGGAGGCACTGGGATTGGCGAAAAAGGGCGAAGGTCCGGATTATGTGCTGGCCGGGGAGACATCCCGAACGGGTGAAATGCCTTTCAATACAACAGGCGGACTCATCGGTTGGGGACATCCAACCGGCGCCACAGGTGTGCACATGGCTGTGACTCTTTGGGAACAGCTCACTGAAAAAGCAGGCAATGCCCAGATCAGTCTGAGGCAGGCCAGGCCATACGGACTCTCCCTGAATATGGGCGGCGATGATAAAACACAAGTCTCAATAGTTTATAAGCGTGGGGAATAGGGTAACCCAATTATTCGGAATCCGCTACCCTGTGATTCAGGGTGGAATGGTTTGGTGCAGCGGCTGGCGGCTAGCTTCGGCAGTCAGCAATGCCGGCGGTCTGGGTCTGATTGGCTCCGGATCGATGCATCCTGATGTTCTTCGCGACCATATCCGAAAATGCAGGAAGGCCACTGAAAAACCTTTCGGCGTGAATATTCCGTTGCTCTATCCGCAGACAGATGAGATTGTTGAAATTGTTATTGAAGAGAAGGTGCCGGTCGTTTTCACATCAGCCGGAAGCCCGTCGAAATATACAGGCAGGTTAAAAGAGAAAGGGATCCTGGTAGCCCACGTGGTTTCGAATCTGAAATTTGCACTGAAATCTCAGGACGCCGGGGTGGATGCCATCGTTGCTGAAGGATTTGAGGCAGGCGGACATAACGGCCGGGAAGAAACTGCCACACTCACCCTCATTCCGCTCATTAAAAAAAATATCGATCTGCCACTGATTGCTGCCGGAGGCATTGCCGGTGGAGAATCCATGCTCGCGGCTTTTGCCCTGGGAGCAGAAGGAGTACAGCTGGGAACACGATTTGTTGTATCTGAAGAATCCTCGGCTCATGCTGCATTCAAACAATATATCATCAGCGCTGGTGATGGGAATACAGCACTGTCACTGAAAAAACTGGCTCCGGTACGTTTGATGAAGAACCCTTTTTGGGAGCAGGTCCGGGAACTCGAGGAACGGGGTGCATCGGCTGAAGAGCTTAATGCATTGCTTGGCAAGGGTCGGGCAAAACGTGGAATGTTCGAGGGCGATCTTGTTGAGGGCGAACTGGAGATCGGTCAGGCAGCTGCGCTGATCAAAGAAATTCAGCCGGTATCCACCATAATAAATGAAATCATTGAAGAGTTTAATCAAGCAGCTGCTGGCCTGTCAAATCTAAAATTCTGATCCGGATGACAATAAATGTTCCTGTATATCACCCAATAAACCATGTCAGAATTCTGACGGCCACCTCCCTGTTCGACGGCCATGATGCGACCATAAATATCATGCGGCGCATCATCCAGACATCAGGTGCCGAGGTGATCCATATCGGCCACAACCATTCGGCTAAAGAGATTGTGCAGGCCGCCATACAGGAAGATGTTCATGCCATAGCTGTGACTTCCTATCAGGGTGGTCACATGGAATTTTTCCGATATCTCCAGGATCAGCTGCGCGAGCGTAATGCTTCTCATATCAGGATATTCGGTGGTGGCGGCGGTGTAATTCTGCCTGATGAAATCACCGAACTTCATCAATATGGAATTGCCCGCATTTTTTCTCCCGATGATGGCCGTGAGATGGGTTTGCAGGGAATGATCAATTACCTGCTGAAAGAATCGGATTTTCCTCTGAGCGGTGGAGTGGAGCCTGATCAGGGTACATTGGATTTGCTGAAAAAGCATGATCACCGGGTGATAGCAAAATTGATAACTCTGGCTGAAAATGAAGCAGAAAAGTATGCTGCATCATTTGGAATCATCAGTGACTTAGCCGAAAAATCAACTACTCCGGTAATCGGAATTACCGGCACCGGGGGATCCGGAAAATCATCGACTGTGGATGAGATCGTTCTTCGTTTCAGGGAGCAATTCCCCGAAAAAACTTTGGCAATCATATCGGTCGATCCTTCCCGCCGCAAGACTGGCGGAGCCCTGCTGGCCGACCGGATAAGGATGAATGCGATCGGTCATTCATCGATATATATGCGCTCGATGGCCACGCGTCAATCGAACCTCGCTCTTTCAAAATATGTTCGCGATGCACTGAATATAGTCAAGGCCGCCGGCTTCGACCTTATAATTCTCGAGACCAGCGGAATCGGTCAGTCGGATACGGAAATTATCGATCACAGCAACTTCTCGGTTTATGTGATGACCCCGGATTATGGAGCCGCTACTCAGTTGGAAAAGATTGATATGCTGGATTATGCTGATCTGGTGGTGATGAATAAATTTGATCGCACGGGTGCACGTGATGCCCTGCGCGATGTGAAAAAGCAATATCAGCGTAACCACGGATTGTTCGAAAAGGACCCTTCCACGATGCCTGTTTTCGGAACCATGGCGGCTCATTATAATGATGCCGGGATCAACTATTTTTTCCAGGCATTGATTAAGAAAACCGGGTTTGGGAATTCTGAAGGTTCAGCAACAAATAACCAGGGGACAGCTGATCAAACTACTACAGATATTCAAGCGACGGATTCTAGGGTGACTGATCCTGTTTTGGATCCTCTTTATGGATCTTATACGGTATTACCTCCCGCCAGAAAGCGATATCTGTCGGAGATTTCTGAAACCGTCAGGAGCTACAATAAAAAGGCGGAAAGTCAGGCTGAAATAGCCCGTAAATTGCAGGCTTTGGGCACGGTATCTGAAATGGATCCCGACTTGCCGACATCGGAATTAATAAAGGGTTTCGAAAAGCAGCTTGAGCAGGAGAGCAGGGATATTCTCGCTACCTGGGAGCAGAAAAAGGCTTCGTATCAATCGGAAAATTTCATTTACAGTGTTCGTGGCCGCGACATTTGTATCGAGAACCGCTTTGAAACCCTTTCGCATATCAAGGTTCCGAAAATCGCTGTACCTCGTTACACCGATAAGGGCGACATTTTGCGATGGGTGCTGAAGGAAAATTTCCCGGGTGAATTTCCATTTGCTGCCGGCGTTTATCCGTTCAAGCGAAAAGAGGAAGACCCACTCCGGATGTTTGCCGGTGAGGGAAGTCCCGAGCGCACCAACAGTAGATTTCATTATGTTTCACACGGACAGCCTGTAAAACGGCTATCCACGGCTTACGATTCGGTCACACTTTATGGCGAAGATCCAGGCCGTGAGCCCGATGTCTATGGCAAGATTGGGAACGCAGGGGTATCGGTTTGCTGTCTTGACGATTGCAAGAAATTGTACTCCGGATTCGATTTGTGCGATCCGGCAAC
>CAILAQ010000589.1 GCA_903832165.1 uncultured Bacteroidota bacterium
CCAGAAGTCTCTGTTAGTGATGATATGGAAGCATCTCGAAAAACTCGAATAGTTATTCCATCCATCGTATGGATTGAACCACTGGAAGAAAGGACTGTCACAGAACCTACTTCAGAGACGGCAGACTTCCAAGAAACAACAAACAACTTACTGGTAATACTACCGACTTGAACATTGCTTATCGTTGAACCAAAACCCCACGTCATCGCAAACAGAACGGCCATCACTAATTTCTTCATTATTGTCCTCCTACTTTAGTTGTTTATCTTTTTCCGTTATTCTATCACCCTTGTTTTTATATTCAAGCAATGATAATCCGTGTATTGCCCCCAATTAATCAAGCACAAATTAAGGCTTTCTGTTTCTCAAATTCTTCCCTAAACTGAATCGGAGCTTTTAAGCCCAATCTATGAATTAACCAGCTCTCATTATAATCCTTCATAAACTTTCCGATCACCACCCGTGCTTGTTCTAGATTTTCAAAAACGTACAAATCAAAAACCTGCTCCTGAATAGTGCGGTGGAATCGCTCGATAACACCGTTGCATTCTGGACTTCGAACAAATGCTGGCGAGTGGATTAATCCAAGAAACTTTAGCTCATTTTGAAAATCATTTGAGTCATACTGGCTGCCGTGATCTGACCTCAAGAATAAACCGGTATCGACACAAATATTTTGATCAATCTTTCCATAGGACTTTTTGACGGCTTGCTTGACGGGCTCCATGGCCGCGAATCGATTGCCAATTTTCGCAGGATGCCAGCCCAATATCTCATCATTACAATGGTCAATGACGCTGAATAACCAACACTGTCCCTCTGCTTGAGTATAAAAATGTTTGCCGTCTGTACCCCACATTTTATTAGGCATGTCCGTTGTAATCGTTCCGTCATGTGCTCTTGAACTGCCTGTCTTCACCGGTCTTTGGGGCGCCAGAAGGTTATGGGTGGCCATCACCGCATATAAACGATTTTTTCCACAAACAATGCCTCGTGCCCTTAATCGTTTATGGATCTTCTTGTACCCCTCTGAATGAAATTTCGAGACATTGAGTTCCGTCTTGATTTCGTCAACAATCATGTCGTCGCTTAATGTGGGTTTTCGACCTGGCTTTACCTTGTTGGGGGCGCTCCCTTTACTGGTTTTTCGATACCATGCCGCACTCGATAACCCCGCAACGCTAAGCACCATCCTTGTGGGATAGGCCTTACTCGTAGAAGGGCTTTTGAGCTTTTCCATTTCAGCTATATACTCCCGCTTTTCTTGAAAAAACTCTTTTTTTTTAGTAGTTCAATTTCCATCTGAAGTTTACCAATGATACGTTCGTACTCCCCCAGCTTAGAGCCTTCAGGTGCTCGTTTTAGTCCCCGTTCTCCATAGGACAAAAACAGATCACGCCAGCTTGATAAATCCGACATCGTTACTTGTTCAGCCCGACTTACCTCATCCATACTTTCCCCACGCAATACCCTCAACACAATACTCGATTTTCGCTTACTACTCATTCGTTCCATTTTGCACACCCTTTTAGACTTTATATTTTAGCCTGAAAAGTGCTAACAATTAATTGGGGCCAGTATAAATCTATCCCTTACCTCGCCTATGTTTCGCCTCGTTGAAATGGATTGTTACTCCCTCTCCTTTAGGAGAGGGTCGGGGTGAGGTCGCATTTCATTTAGTTGACGCTAAATAAATACGAACATACAATATTGACCATGTATGAACAAGCGGACACCTCCCTCAGCCCAGACATAATTTTCAGGAAAATCTACATTCTGCGAAATAAGCGCGTTATTCTGGATAGAGATTTAGCCGATTTTTATGGAGTTAAAACAAGACGACTTCGGAAGCAAGTGAAAAGAAAGTCCTTAA
>CAILAQ010000590.1 GCA_903832165.1 uncultured Bacteroidota bacterium
CGCACAGGTCCCCCGATAGAAATCAGGGAATTGATGGCCGGAAAATCCTTAAGAATTTCATCTATTTCAAAATCAATAGGATTATTTAAAACAAATCCCAGTGTACCATCTTCATTATGCTCAGTAAGCAGCACAACAGATCGCTTGAAGTAAGAATCCTTTAAAAAAGGCTCAGCAACCAAAATCCGGCCTTTCTCAGGCAGGTTATCATTGTGCCGGATCTTAAAAAAATCGAGATTTTCTTTCATTTCTTTCCTGTGATATTGCCTCTAATTCCTAATCATAGACTGAACCCCCGGAGATTGCCAGGTTTTAAACGTACCATTCTCATCACTATATATCAGATAGACCTGGATTCCCGGAATCTTTGCATAAAACTCTTTTGCCTTTTCAAATCCTATCACCATAAGAACCGTAGCATAAGCATCAGCATAAATGCACTTATCTGCAAACACCGTAGCCGATAACAGATTACTCCGGGCCGGATACCCGGTTTTCGGGTTTATGGTATGGGAGTATTTGACTCCGTTTTCCTCATAAAATTTACGATAATTTCCTGAAGTAGCTACCGATATATGCTCAAGATGAAAAACCTGCTGAATCTGGCGGTCTTCCATTTTCTCCAGAGGCTGATCAACCCCAACCCTCCACGCATTTCCTTCCTTATTTTTCCCTTTGCACCTCAATTCGCCGCCAATTTCCACCAGATAATTATTTATACCCAGAGAATCAAAAAATTCCGAAACAACATCAGAAACATAGCCGGGAGCTATCGCATTCGGATCAATCATGATCCCCGGGAGTTTCTTAACGAGCCGGTCTCCTTCGATATGCACCTTCTCATAACCGGTTAACTGCAGCAGGCTGTCGATCATGACCGGAGTAACCTTTGCCCGTCCAGTAAATCCGAATCCCCAGGCATTCACCAGTGGAGCAACCGTCATATCAAAAGCACCACCGGACTCTTGTGAAACCTGCCAGCCGACTTCCATCACTCGCTTCAGGTCAGGATCAACCCTTGCTGATGTGTCATTCCTGTTGAGCTTTGATAAATTCGAATTCGGGTCATAGGTCGACATGGATCTGTTAATTCGCTGCAGTATCCCGTTAACTTCATTCTCGAGTGTTCCTGAAGTCTTATATTCATACGTAATATGATAGGAGGATCCATACACCGGTCCTTCCTGGAAATGATAAGTCAGGCTCGTTTTACATGCTGCCAGAAGGATCAGCGACGCAGCAAAAAAAATCATTCGTGTACGCATGGGTGCAAAGTTGAAAACTTTTCCGGTAAATGTTTAATTACCTTTGGCAAGTCGTTGGCATATTTTTTGATTGCAGCCGGTTACCATATGAAGACACCCATTTATCTGAGCCTGTTATTTTTCGCAGTGATTAATTGCGGAACTCTTAACGCACAGTACACGAGCGACAAAATTATCTTCAGCGACCAGACTTACAATGAAAACATAAAGACGGCAGAGATGTATCGATCCGGATGGAGGCTTTCACCGCCGATACGCAACCTGAGGGACACAGCATCACTGATTCTTGAATTTGATGATCTTTCCGGGGAGACTCCTCACTATACTTATACGCTGATACATTGCACTGCAGACTGGGAACCCTCGGATATTGTAAATACAGAATATCTGTCGGGGCTGGCTGTTAATGAAATTCTCGATTACCGCTTTTCGAGAAACACTTTACAAACCTATACCCACTGCAGGCTTTCCATACCCAATAAAGATGTACAGATAAAGCTTCCCGGCAACTATCTTATCTATGTATATAAGGATTTCGACCAGGACCAGCCGGTTCTTACCCATCGGTTCTTCATCCTGGATCCATTGGTTCAGATCGTTCCTGATGTTCACCGGACAGACAATGTCAAATATCTGTCCACCACCCAGGAAGTTGATTTTACTCTAAGCTATCAGACCCTTCAGCCCGACGATCCCAGAAGAAACTTCAAGGTTACCGTTTGTCAGAACCTGAACCGGCAAACTGAAATTAACGATTTGCTTCCAAAATATATCCAGCCCGGTGAACTGGTTTACAATTATGAAGAGGAAAACCTGTTCCAGGGTGGCAGCGAGTTTCTGCATTTCGATACTAAGAGCCTTAAATACAATTCAGACCGTGTTCAGGAGATCAGGTTTGAACGTCCGCTCAAGCATATATACCTTTTGCCCGACCGTCCCAAGACATCCGGTTCCTACGAATTTCAGGAGGACCTGAACGGAAAGTTTCTGGTCAAGTGGGACGATGCTTTCGATTCTGATTTAGAGGCAGATTATGTTATGGTTCATTTTACATTGATTACGGGCGATGAGATAGGGGAATCTGATGTCTTTCTTTTTGGCGGTTTGACCGGCTGGAAAACTGAAGACGACAACAAGTGTAAATTTAATCCTGAAACCCGATCGTATGAGATAAACCTGTTGTTGAAGCAGGGGTATTATAATTACAGTTATGCGCTCAGGAAGAAGCATGAAAAAAAGATTGACCTGACCGGAATTGATGGCAATCATTTTGAAACAGAGAATGATTATTACATATTTGTTTATTATCGCGACATCAGGGAAAGGTTCGACCGGCTGGTCGGCGTCTCAGTATCAAATTCAGTTAAACTTCCGAAAGCGGGATATTGATTTCTAAATTCACTATATTTGTAAAAGCAGGATGAGATCTATGCTAAACAAAGTTTTTTCCTTGTCATTCTTAGTGTTCTTTGCCATTTCCATTAATGGTTATTCACAGGGCGAAATCGACAAACAAGACAAAGTCTTTTTCAGGAACGAGCGTTCCTGGTCGGGAAGTCTGAATTCTAATGGCTGGGGCGTTAATTATCGTTACGCCAAGCGGCTTTCAGCTTTCAGCAGCATTGTTTTTGATGTCGATCTGGCCAGCATCCGTCATCCCAAGGAAGTCAAAAGCCAGAGTCCTTATAAAGGCGGTTGGGGCCGGTCCTATGTTTTCGGAAAAACCAATGAAGCATTTTCCCTTCGCGCTGGAACAGGCTATCAGAAGGAACTGTTCAGCAAATTCGATCAGGGTGGAATATCCGTCAGGTTCTTTGCCGGAGGCGGATTATCTCTGGCTTTGTTAAAACCGGTTTATTACCAGAAGGTTACCGGATACAATTCCACAACTATGGAGCTCACCTATGAGGCATCTCTGTTTGATCCGGATTACATGCAGAGCGCTTATGATATTCTTGACCGTGAGTCCTTTTTTATGGGGATCAACGAATCAAAATTTATCCCCGGGGTTTTTGCACGTTCAGGACTTTGTTTTGAATACAGCAGCGAAGATCGACTGATTCATGCCCTGGAAGGGGGGCTGCAACTCGAAGGTTTTCTGAAAAAACTACCGATTCTGGCGATTGACGATAACCGCCAATTGTTCCTAACTCTATTCGTTACCTACCGTTTCGGAAAGGTAATCGACGCTAAAGGTCAAAAATAGTCTCCATTTTTTGAAATATTCATTTTTTTTGTATTTTTAGAGCCTATAGTCTCAGGGAGACCTGTGCTTTTATTGAAATTTTAAGATTATGAAAAACAAACATTTACTCTTTGCTCTTACTCTTGTTTTATCCATTGGATTCACTGCCTTTGGCCAGGTTGCCGGTGAAGGTAAACTCCTTCTTTCCGGAGACGGCAGTCAGACCGTCAGGGACCTCGACCCGATGAACCCAGCTAACTGGCTGAGTGCCCGTAGAGTTAACCAGTACACTGGTGCTGTTGACGTCGCGGATATCGTAAAGGCCCAGGAACAAGTCAAAGCCCTCTCACGCAAAGGCGGCAATTCGCTGAACATGGCGTGGACGGAAGTCGGCCCGAATAATATCGGCGGTCGCACACGCGCTTTCCTTGTTGACAAAGACAATTCTGATGTTTGTTTTGCAGGCAGCGTTAGCGGCGGATTGTGGAGAACCACCACCGGTGGTACCTCCTGGGAAAAAACCGGCTCCGCTACCGGTGAACTTTTCGAGAATCTGGCAGTATCCTCCATTTGCCAGGCTTCAAACGGAGATTTATATTTCGGAACAGGTGAAGGCCCTGCCACCACCACCGGAATTACTCAGGATGCTCATATTGGTATTGTTGGACAAGGTATCTGGAAATCAACCGATCATGGTTTAACTTTCAGCAGATTGGAGTCCACCTGGTCAAGCGCGGATTCAAAAGCAGCTTTCGTGCTGGTTTATGAACTTTCAGCTGACCCGACCAATGCTTCAAAAATTTATGCAGCTACTGTTAAAGGTCTCCGCGTTTCAACCGACGGCGGTCAGTCATGGACCAACCCGATTCCTGAAAAAACAGTTACGGCTTTTGACGTTAAAGTCGCCACCGACGGAACTGTTATTGCTTCCGTAGGCAACGTGGCCTATCGTTCATCAAACGGCGATGCCGGTACTTTTACTGCAGTTTCTGCTGTTGATGGCCTGAAAAACAAACTCATTCAGGATAAAGATGTTTCCCGTATGATGTTCTCCTTCGCCCCAAGCGATGCTAATTTTGTTTATTGCCTGGCCGTTGGAACAACAAAATCAGGTACTACAATCACCGGTTACCCGCTCAGCCAGGTATACCAGTCACAAGACAAAGGATTAACCTGGAAAGTTATCGGCCCTGGTGGTTCAGGATATTTCCAGCCACTTGGAAGCGAAGGCAACTATGCATGTGCATTGGGTGTTGATCCTTCTGATCCCGGCTTTATCATGATCGGCGGCAAGGACATGTACTCATGGTCATACAAAACAGGTTGGGAACGCATTACCCTGGATGAACCGATGACACTTGCAAACCGCGGATTCTACGTTCACCGTGACCAGCATGCGATTGTTTTCAATCCTAAAGATCCGAATACTGTATTTGTTGGAACAAGCGGCGGTATTACCGTCTCTAACAATAAAGGCAGAACCTGGAGAACGCTTAACCGCAACTACAATGTAACTCAGCTTATGACCATCGCTTTCTCCCCAAAAGGTGAGATTCTGTCCGGTTCAATGGACAATGGAATTCTTTATATGGATTTCCAGGGTAACGATCCAAAATATGCCAACTGGTGGGGTGGAGCTTTGTTCTCCGCATTTCTGAGCTTCCGTCATGGCGGTAATGCTGACATTTCCACACTTGATCCGAACTTTAAGTTCTATACCACTCCAGGCGGAGTCGTTCATCGCCGTATGGTTGTTGAAGGACAGACTACCTATCAGGAATACTGGGGCTACGGTGAAGGCGGAGCATGGTTGTCACCTTTGGTAATGTGGGAGAGCTTTAATGATACCAAATCATGGGATTCTGTAAAGTTTATCGCGGACCGCGATTATTCTGCAGGTGAAACTGTAGTTGCCCAGAGCATGATCAAGAAGCACCCGTTGCGTAAAGTTCTCGCCAAGCCTCTGGCTACCGGTGACACTGTAAAAATTCAGGATACATACCAGTCAATGATTGTCTTTGGTAAAAACGGTCTGGCAGGGATTAAAGTCAACCGTCACCCACTCAGCGGTCTTGATCTTTACAAAACACAGGCTTATTGCGTAATTGTAAGAAAACGCCTGCAGGGTACAGCTCCTAACGTGGATCAGGTAACCACACTGGCTGTATCTCAGGATGGTAATCACATCTATGGTGCTGTTTGGGATGCTTCAGAAAAGAAATACAAGATCTACAGGATCTCAAATATGGAAAACGCCCGTATCAGAAGGAACATGGATACTGCCACAGCTTTCAGCGGTGAAACCGGTTTGCCAACCTATGTTGAAACAACAGCAACGATCGGCCGGTTTGATCAGGTTGTAACCAGTATTGCTGTAGATCCTACTGATCCGAATAAAGTTCTTGTTTCGACAGGTAACTATGGTAACGCCAACTTCGTTTACCGTTGCACCAACGCTACCACTGCTAAAGATTCAACTGAGAACTTTACCCCGATCCAGGGCAACCTTCCGCAGGCACCGGTTTATTCAATATGCTTCAATGCCCGTAATAACAGCGAAGTTATGCTTGGTACCGAATACGGTGTTTACTCAACTTCTGATGTTTATGCAGGAACTCCTGAATGGGCAAGTGAAAACAGAAACGGTATGGAAATCGTTCCTGTATTCCAGATTCGTCAGCAGAAATTCGCCAACAATGCCGAATTCGGAATTGAAAATCACGGCATGATTTACGCAGCTACCTTCGGCAGAGGAATTTTCACCTCCGATACATTTGCTTCCAAAGGTGGTACCTCCTCAACCGGCGTAACAGCGCTCAGCAATCTTGATGTTCAGATAACCCCTAACCCGGTTAGCGGTTTAGCCGTTATCCGTTACAGTATGGAAAGTAATTCTGACATTAACTTCCAGATATATGATCTGCAGGGCCGGGTAGTTAAAACGATTAACCTCTCGAACCAGCAAGCAGGCAAAAATGAATTAAGCATTGATGCATCGCAGTTCAACGCTGGAACATACCTGATCAGAATGACTGCCGGAACACAGCAGTCCGCTTCGAAATTTGTAGTGAAATAATTACTTATCGTACTGACAGAAACCCCGGATCTTTTGATACCGGGGTTTTTTTTGCTGTTTTTCTAATAACAAACCAGCATAATCGTTTGAAAACCGACACCCTTTTTATTACCTTTGTGGGCGAAATTTTGAAACAATAGAACGATTAATAATTAAGCAATCATTATGGCAAAAATTAAAGTTGGAATCAATGGTTTCGGCCGCA
>CAILAQ010000591.1 GCA_903832165.1 uncultured Bacteroidota bacterium
CTGATTTATGGGTTTGATATTCCTGAGTGCCTATGAATTTCTGAACGTCCGGGTGTTTGAGCAGGCAGTAAACATCATAATACTGACGCAAAAAATTCCTGGGTTTCTCCATGTTTGCTGATTCTTTCCGGAATTTATTGTGCAGCAGCCAATACGTATCCCTTCGGCCACGAGCATCTTGTGAGGTAATGTGACAGTTGCGACCTTGCGGGCAAAAACAACCCATGAGTATACGTGAGAAGAGAGATCGGATGTCCGCGCTCGTTGCGGATTGGCAAACGAGTGGTATGAGCCAGCGAGAGTATGCCAGCATACACAATATCAATCACAGCACCTTTTCCTACTGGATATCACAGCATCGAAGAACGACCGATCCACAACCGGCCTTTATACAGATCGGAGGCGCAGTAACCCAGAGTATCCATATTCGTTATCCCAACGGTGTGGAACTAAAACTGCCGGTTCAGATACCTGTGGGATTGCTCAGAACCCTGGTCCTTTTATAGTTTTATGTTCTCGCTGGGTGCTGACCGTTATTTTCTGTACAGGGAACCTACCGATATACGCAGAAGTTTTGACGGCCTGTGCGGACTTGTGACAGAACGTCTGGGGCAAAACCCAATGAGCGGCGATGTGTTCATCTTCATCAACAAGCCCCGCAACCGGATGAAATTGCTGAAATGGGAACCGGGTGGTTTTGTGCTGTTCTATAAGCGGCTTGAACGGGGCACTTTTGAACTTCCCGGCGCATCTTTTCACGGGCTGTCTCATCAGATCGGCTATGGAGAACTGACCATGATGGTCACTGGTATTTCGATGAAATATGCAAAAAAACGGCGCCGTTTTTTACAACAAAATGATGTTGATAAATATCGCTGAATGCGTTATTTATCAAGGCTTTTCCGTGGTAAATTTGACTCATGGAAAGCACAGAAACGGTAACCATCACCAAGGCAGAATATGAGCAGTTAATTGCTACTAAATCTGAGGTTGCCTACCTGAAATTCCAGCTTGCCGAAATGAAACGCCTGATCTTTGGGGCAAAAAGCGAGCGTTTTGTATCCCTAAATCCGGACCAGGCCACATTGTTCGACATTCCGGCAGAGCACCCGCAAGAAAAGTCCACTGAGGAGATCACCTA
This sequence comes from uncultured Bacteroidota bacterium, assembly GCA_903832165.1. GTDB lineage: Bacteria > Bacteroidota > Bacteroidia > Bacteroidales > UBA12481 > UBA12481. Next base: position 1,142 of record CAILAQ010000591.1, read on the forward strand.
TACCCGCAACAAGCCGCAGGCGGAGAAGAAACAGCCCTTGCGTCTGGAACTGCCCTCACACCTGGAGCGCCGAGAAGAGGTGATCGAACCTGCCGACATTCCTGCCGATGCAAAGAAAATCGGAGAAGCTGTTACGGAAGTTTTGGAATATGAACCGGCAAGCGCCTATGTTCGCCGCATTGTGCGCCCGAAGTATATTGTGGAGCAGACTGATGAAGAAACCAACATCGTGATTGCCCCGCTGCCCACACTGCCTATTCCCAAAGGAAACGCAGGCCCCAGCATAATCGCTCACCTGTTGGTAAGCAAGTTCGTGGATCATCAGCCATTTTATCGCCAGGTACAGATCTTCAAACGCCAGCGGCTGGAAATCGCCGAATCGACCATCAATGGCTGGTTCAATGCCGGTTGTAATCTGTTGCATCCACTTTACGATGCCTTGAAAACAAAAATACTGGCAGGATTGTACTTGATGGCAGATGAAACGCCCATTGCGGTGCTTACTCAGGATAAACCGGGATCGACACATAAAGGATACCACTGGGTCTATTATGATCCTGTCAACAAACTGGTATTGTTCGATTACCGGAAATCCCGGGGCATGGAGGGCCCCGATGAGATGCTCAAAGAGTTCGCCGGGTATCTTCAAACCGACGGATACAGCGCTTACGATCATTTTGAAAAACACCCCCAAATCACCCTGTTGGCCTGCATGGCGCATGCCCGGCGCAAGTTCGAGCATGCTCTGGAAAACAATCCCACCCTGGCGGGAAATGCCCTGAAACTGTTCCAGACCTTGTACAACATCGAACGTGAAATCCGGGAAGTAAACATGGAACCTGACGCCATCCAAGCACTGCGTCAGGAAAGATCAAAACCCATTCTCGATAGGATGGAAATCTGGCTGCGGGAACAAATCATCCTGGTGCCACCAAAGAGCGCCATTGGTATTGCCATGGCCTACACCATCAATCTCTGGCCGCGCCTGGTCCGTTATATCGACGATGGCCGATTCCACATCGACAACAACCTGATCGAAAACAGCATCCGGCCCGTAGCCCTTGGTAGAAAAAATTATCTATTTGCCGGATCTCATGAAGCTGCGCAGCAAGCAGCCGTGATCTATTCCATCCTGGCTACTTGTAAACTCCACGGGGTGGAACCCTTCGCTTATCTCTCCAAAATCCTTTCAATCATCCCCGACTTCCCCGCCAATCAGTTACACACACTTCTGCCCGGGCAAAAATAATCACTACGCATCAACGGAAAAAGATGCTCGTGGCCGAAGGCTTACGTTTCATTGGCACCTTTTTGAAGTAAAAAGTAGCAAAAAGCCAACGCACTACTACTCAAATTTGATGCGAAGATAACCTCATAAAAATCTCATGTCTCTAAATGCGACCTCCTGATGGACATGTCGCCCGCTGGGTTCATTCAGATTGGAAAGCAATCTGACCCGAACATTTGTTCCAGAATTTTTATTCCGGTTTGATAGTCTGCATAAATTTTTCACTGGCGGGCC
>CAILAQ010000592.1 GCA_903832165.1 uncultured Bacteroidota bacterium
GACAAGTGACTCTATACTGTCACCTGTCACCTGTCACCTGTCACGATTTAAAAGCCTGATCAATCAACTCCTGCACGGTAGCTACTGCAAGTCCAACGCACGTATCTGCAGCTCCGTAATAAACGAAAACTTCGCTCGACGGCAAAGCAAATCCTTCATCATCAATATTTTTGACAATGATGCCGCTCGGGAAAACCACGTTCGGCACCTGGCCCATCAGTTCCCATGATTCACGGGGTTCGAGGATATTATAGAATCCCCGGCTGATGACTTTTGACGGGTCCATGAGATCGAGCAGCACTACGCCCGCCTGATAAATATTGGCACTGCCGAAATGCGTAGCCACTCCGTGATAAAGATGCAGCCATCCTTTGCGTGTTTTAACCGGAGGAGGACCAGATCCGATAAACTCATCCCAATAATGAAATCTTCCTTCGATAACAGGAGCCACCGGGATCCAGTCGATTAAATTATCCGATGAAGAAAGCCAGATGGTACTTCCGGATGTGGGGCCGCTGCTGTGGCGCGCTTTGTTGGGCCTGTCCATGCGCATATATTTTCCGCCAATCTTTTCCGGAAACAATACGCCGTTCCTTATGTCCTCATTCGATGTGATACCCAAAAACCGGAATTCCTTGAAATCATCAGTCTGGCCCAGTCCAAGCTGGCATCCGGCGTCCATATCCATCGCGAACATGATATACCAGGTACCTTCCAAAAAAGTTATCCGGGCATCATATATATGGTATATTTTCTCCTTTATTTTTTCTATGCCTTTGAAATCAACGATATGGTCCTCAACTTTAAAGTGGATTCCGTCGGTGCTTTCAGCCATCACCATAAAGGTTTCCCTCGATCGGCTCTGTGTCCTGACCATAATCAGGTATTTATCGCAGAATTTGATGGCGCCCGGGTTGAATACTGAGCTGCAATCGATCAGGTGCGGGGTAATCGCAGGCACATCAGCGCGGGTGAGGATAGGGTTTTGCGGGTGGCGGATCATGGGTATCGGGTATCAGGTTTCGGGTATTTAGTGCTGAGTGAGCTTCGGAGCGCCCCCTCTCCCGTGAGTGTAGCGATAGCGCAACGAGCGCGGGAGAGGGGGAAGGGGGTGAGGTGGATCATCGGGTATCGGGTTTCAGGTATTGGGCTATGGGGTAGGGGGTAAGGGGTGAGGTGGATCATCAGGTTTACAAAAGCACTTCGATTTGGCAGATCTGTTTATATGATAATGGCAGAATATTGCCGGAGATTATCTTGCCATCAACCTTTATTTGTTTCACACCACTCTGCCTGCCATCGGGATTAAGCACACGTATAATATAACGGGTACCTCGGTGAACGCGCTCCAGCCTGAACTCTTTCCATTCTGATGGAATCACAGGATCGATAATCAGTCCATCATATCCTGCACGTGCACCGAAAATATAATCGAGCACCACCCTGTACATCCATGCCGCGGTGCCGGTTTGCCAGGAATGGCTGGCCCTTCCGGCGGTGTCATGCTCATTACTGGTAATATATTGGGAGTACACATAGGGTTCAGCATAGTAAGTATCTGAATCGATACGGTTGGGCAGCATTTTTTTATAATATTCAAATGCCTCATTGCCCCGTCCAAGCATGCATTCCGCCTGTATCAGCCAGGTGGTGGGATGACCGAAGATTGCGCCGTTTTCTTTTTTGCCCCATACGCAACGGGTCACCAAACCAATATTAGGATCGATTTCCCGATAAGCAGGCGTGCATTTTTTAGGCCCTTCAAAGCTGTCAAGTTCCCGGTGCACACTATCGAGTGCGGTGATCTGACGATCTTTATTCAGATCGGCCAGGACGGCCCAGGTTTGGGTATTAATGAAGATCTTTCCATACTTGTTGTCTTTTGAGCCGATTCGCTTCTGGTTTTCACCGAAAGCCCTGATATACCAATCGCCGTCCCAGCAATTCGCATCCAGCGATTTGGCCATTTTGCGGCTGACTTCTTCAACATCCGATTTCAGATCGATACGTTCAATCCTTTCGAGCAGGCCGATGAGCAGATTTAGCATCGATACATAAAACATGCCGCCCCAAACGCTTTCTCCGCCATCGGTACCGCCAATGTAGTCGAGCGTATCGTTCCAGTCGCCTCGCCCGAAGATTGGCAATCCGTGTGCCCCGAGGTTGCCTTTTACAAAAGTCACCACCGCCATGAGGTGATCCAGTATAGTGCCCTGTTTTTTGTCGCTGAAAGGCTCTGACAGGTCAAGAATCCCGAAATCCCCGGTTTCTTTGATATAGTCGGTTACCGCCAGGATAAACCATAACGGGTCATCACAATGTTTGGTGAATTCGCCCTCACCGTCTCCGAAAAAATGATGATAAACTTTGCCGTCGCTCTGCATCTGGCGGGCCAGCATCAGGATCCGGCTTTTTGCTTTTTCGGGCGCTGATATCGTGATGGCAATCGTATCCTGCGATGTATCCCTGAAACCGAAACCACGGCCGATTCCCCAGTAATAAAAGCTTGTTACCCTGCCTATATCGAAGGCCACCTTTGCCTGGTATGGCGACCACCCATTCATGAAAATATTCACATTATCATCTGATGTTTGCACCTTTGTGAAACTGAAATACTCGTCCCAGTATCTCTTAACCTCCTCAAACGCCTCCTCAACCTCCCCTTTGTTCTTATATCTTAATACATTTTCCCAATTTGTGCCTTCTGCCCTCTGCCCTCTGCCTTCTTTCGGAATCACTCCAAGCTGAAAAGTAACATCCTTCGCCTCTCCCGGTGCCAGTTCAATCTCGATCTGGATAGCTCCCACGGTATTGCCGAAATCGGTATCCTTGCTTCGCAGGGATGGAGACTCCAAGGATATGGGATTGGTTTCGTTACGATAAAATCCGATAAATTCTTCCCGCACCGTTTCATAACTCTTTATCGGGTGGTTCACGGTAAAGAAGGCCCACTGGTCCCACTCCTTATTTTCCTGCTGCTGGGTTCCGCGTGTTTGGGTTACCCAATATGTTTTAGTGGCGAAAAGTGTATTTAATTCTTTATCCAGATGAGCGCGGTTGAAATGCTGATCATCGCACTGGTTGATAAGGTCAACGAGGGCATGCCCAAGAGCAAATTCAACGTACCCTGTAATTTTCAGGCGCCTGGTTCTATCTGATTTGTTCGTTAAGATCGATTTCCATATTTCACGATTATCATTCCTCGGAACAAAGAAGTTAAGTTCAGACTGTATACCATCGATCTCCGATTCCACCCGGGTATAACCAAATCCGTGAGCCACCCGGTAATTTTCCAGATGCTTTCCAACCGGTTGCCAGGTAAGGCTCCACATTTCACCTGAATCCTGATCCTGTATATATATGTATTTGCCGGGTCGGTCGGCGGGCACATCATTTATTCGGTATCTGGTAATCCTGCCATGAAGAGGTATGCGGTGATAACTGATTCCTCCACCGTTGGCAGAAATGGTGGAAAAATATTCGTTATTATAAATATAGTTAATCCATGGACGGGGAGTAGCCACATTATCAAGGATATACTCTTTGCCGTCAGCGGAAAAATGGCCGTAATTCATTGTGAATAGTTTGACAGCTAAGATAAGGAATTGAGAGATTCGAACACCAATTTTGAGATTCGAAGACCAATTATTGAAGGTTGAGATTCCAATTCAGAATTCCGGCTAATGAAGTAATAGATTCCAATTCAGAATTCCGAGTTCCGAATTAATAGTATAAAGTATTCGTGAAGTAGAAATCTGCTACCTCATGGTGACCTGAATCTCCCACTTCGGCATTCGAAATTCTGAATTGGAATCTCAACCTTCTTACTTCAATATTTCCCGTACTCCAGCCCCGTTTTAAACATGATCTCAATATTCTCCATCGGAATCCCATCGTGAAGTGAATGGTCGGAAGCCAGAACATATCCGCCGCCGGGTGCAGCGATCTCAATAGCCTCCTTTACC
>CAILAQ010000593.1 GCA_903832165.1 uncultured Bacteroidota bacterium
ATGCCTTTAACCGTGATATCCTCATCCAGGTTTTCCCAACGAAGAGCATAGCCGTTCAATCGAACAGTAACTTCTTTCAATTGTTCCTCAGTTGCTTTAGCCAGAATTCTAAACCTGGCTGCCGGAAAACTAATTGTTCTTCCGTCGGTCAGCTCAATAAAAACGGTTCTCCCGGTACACCAGGCATTTAGTGCAATGGGTTCTGCTATTTGAATGTTATCAACGTACATGGTATTCCTGAAATTTCATAATTAAAAAATCCTCATTTTCGAATACTAACTTTTCTATAATTCGAACAACTTTCGGAGCTAAATTTCGGTTGGCAGCCAGCTTAACCGGAGTAAGCCAGAATTTGCATTCGCCATCGGTAGTTGCCACATGAATGTGAGGAGGTTCATTGTACTCGTCTGAGTAAAAATGAAACCTGTATGGCCCGATACGCAAGACTGTTGGCATTCCGTTACTATCAATTATTCAATCAGCATATAAAATACTTATCAAAATTAACAAAAAAGCTCAGAACTTCGCCTTAAAGGTACTGGTCAAAGTTTTAGTTTACTGAACTGGCTTCTCAATAATTCTTCATTAGAGCACCCAAAATACCGCCGGTCTTCCTGCACGGCAATTCCAATAGTTATCGGCTCGCTCAACTTATCATTCAATATGGTAGGTGATTTATTTTTTGCACACCCCTATGGAGGTTTTTTCCAAACTTGCCACCAGATTAGCAGTCATTCTGGTACAAGTTTTGTATCTTTAATGTGTGAAAAAACAAGGAGAAATAGAAGCTGACTTTGAAGTTGATAAGTTGACGAATTCCATTGAAAATACCATAACCGGTGAAGTATTTGATACCGAAATAGCACGCTTATGCTCGAAGGATATAAGGCAAATTAAAAAGAAGGACTGGGTATTTGAATGGGATAAGCATGACCATATTTTCATGTCACTTATTGAGAGTGCGAAATTTAATATGACGGCGTGATTTCCTTTGTTGCCAAATCAAAACTTATAGAACACTATCGATTAACATTAGGAGCAGAACAATTTGGTTCAAGCAACCGAATGTTCATCGACACCAAAGCAGCGCTGGTATTTGTAAAACAATACTTCAAAAATTTCCACCATGGCAAATTTTAAAAAAATGGACGATCACGATTTTGTTTTCGTGAATAAACCACTGACACCCAAAGAAGATAAAGAATTCAGCGAATTCCTTAAAAGCCGTAAGTTAAAAGCTAAGGCGAAACGGAACTCTAAAACTGCGGCCAGCCCCAAGATATCATTGGCTTTCTTCCTCCTACAAAGAGATAAAGTTCAAGCATTGGTGATTTTTCGAAACATCAATTCTTAACGCACCGCACCGAGCACCCAAAATACCTCCGGTCTTCCTGCCGGGCAATCCCCGGGCTGTCGGAGCATATTCCCCGGCGCCAGCCATTGTCGCCGTCGATCGTGGAGGCAGTCCAGAAATAGCCGGCATAGCCATCACTCTGGAACCCTTCATATCCACGGCATCCGCCAGGCAAAACCTTAAATCCGTAAGCATCGGTTCCATTGCCCAGTTTCCATCCTGAGGCGGATTTCAGTTTTGTGCCGGCATCGCCCGAGGTTCTCCAATCGCGATGAATTATTTCATTATCAGCTATCCCGATGAATTTCTCGAGCTCCATCCATTCCCGGTCGGTGGGCAGATGCCAGCCGGATGGGCACGCTGATCTTGCTGCCATCCAATTGTACAGCACTCCATATTTTTCGAACTCCGCCTGCTTGCGTGCCTCATCGGTATTAACGCCATCATATCCATAAACATAATGACACTCCTCCTCAAACAGACCCGTATACACCTTATCCACCTTTGGCAGAAAAGCCAGGTTTTCCGCCATCCACGTCTGCTTGCCAATCACCACCGCTTGGTACTGATGCCCGTCGCGCGCATCCGTAAAAGTTTCCTGCGCACTCACACATAGAGGCAAAATTAAAGCCAATAGAAAAAAGGTGAGGAGGATAATGGTGAGTAGTTTAGTGGTAAGGGACGAGATCCCCGCCTCCGGCTGCGCCTTCGCGGGGATGACAACTCTTCGAGCACAATTACTTGTCGGCTGCCTTGAATCTCCTCCTTCGGAATTCGGAATTCTAAATTCGAATCTCATCATTCTTACTTCATTTTTCCTTCATTAATCTCTCAATTTCCTCCACCGTTCGTGGCAACCCCGCCGTCAGATTTTCGCAGCCGGTTTCGGTAATCACAACTGTATCCTCAATTCGCACCCCCAGCTTTTCTTTGGCGAAAACAGCCAGCGGTTCATTGGCGAAAACCATGCCCGGCTTCAGTACAGCGGGTCCGCCACCCACATCATGCACGGCCAGACCAACGTAATGTCCGAAGCCTCCGTAAAACTGCTTCATTAGCTCTGAATCGGGATTGAATCCTTTTTTAATAAGAATCTCGTGAACCTCCTGATCGCATTGCTCAGCAGTCAGACCGGGCCGGTAAGTCATCATGCAAGCCTCATGAACGGCATTGCATGCTTCATAAATCTCTCGCTGGCGGGCCGTAAATTTGCCATTTGCCGGGAACGAAACGGTAATGTCGATATCGTAATTGTGCACATCCGGACCGGCATCCACCACCAGGAAATCGCCATCGGCCAGCGTCCGCTCATATCCGTGGTGATGAAGATCCGAATGATTTTCATCGGTACAGATTATCGTGTAATAAGCCAATTCACCGGCTCCCCTTTTTTTGCATGAATATTCGAATAGCGCTGCCAGCTCCTGTTCAGTAACCCCTGGCTTGCAGGCTTTCATCAGGTCGATATGCGCCTGTACGGCTAATTTGCCGGCCATGCGCATCAGGGCAATTTCGGCGGGCGACTTGATCGTTCGCAACTCATGGATATAGGCCGAACAATCTTTAACCGTTACCCCCGGGAATTTGGTTTTCAGGTTATCGGCAAACTGCTTTTCACGGGTGGGCCGGCCATCCCATTCATTCTTTACCATGTTGAAATTCAGCGTTCCGGCCTTCTCGCCCGAGCACTCCCTGGCCAGCTCCTCTGGCGTCAGGCAGGTATAGAACGTCTTGACTTCGTTCAGCCGGCTGGTCAGGTAAGCCTTCAGTTCATTCGGCCTGAAAACTTTGTTAAAGCCGGCATCGGGAGCCTGACTGGCGAATAATATCGATTCCCTTTTCATGGGATCGATCACTATAAAGGCATTCTCAGTTTCCACCCCCGACAGATACAGGAAATTGTTGTTCTGCATAAAGGAATAATATCCGGGGAGCGATGCAGCCCCCTGTATGATGATCAGCCCATCGGGGAATTTCTCCATCATTTTCGTTCGGCGCGCGGCATATTCCGCTTTGTCAAACTGCAGCTTTTGCGCACTTACTGGCAAAAATAAAGCAAACAGGAAAAAGGTGAAGAGGCTAGTGGTGAGGAGGTTAGTGGTTTGGGACGGGGTCCCCGCCTCCGGCTGCGCCTTCGCGGGGATGACAACGCTTCGACGATAATTACTTGTATGCTGCCTTGAATCTCCTCCCTCGGAATTCGGAATTCTAAATTGGAATCTCATCATTGTTACTTCAAATTTAACTTGGAATCTCATCTTTTATACTTCGATTTAATGTCTATTTTAATGGATTGAAATTACTCATCCCAACCGATATATCTCTTACCCCCAATGAAATTAATAAACCTCCTAACCTTAATCCTATTCTTAGCTTCCTCTTGTTCCCATGCTCCCCTGGTTTCAAAAGAGGATATGGCTTTTCTGGGGGATATTGCCCGTGCG
>CAILAQ010000594.1 GCA_903832165.1 uncultured Bacteroidota bacterium
CCAGTAGGTCGAATGGTAATTTCCTCCATTCTTCGATTTGCTTCAGTTTGCGCAGTGTCAGCAACTTGTGCTTTTCGTTCAGAAACTTCATGGTTGTTTTTTTATTTATTATACCGGTTCATTTAAAACAAGGCAAAATGTCATCATAAGGCTAATCAGGAATGCACTCCTTGATTTCAATGACTCTCACGCCGTTTCTGTATCGAACCATAATATTCTCGTCATCCTCACGAATCACGGTTTTTTCAAATGGATTATCATTCTCGCTGTTACTGTTCGAAATCCGCATATTGATTTCATTTACCATTTTCAGCAAGTTCTCTTCTGCCATTTCTAACGTATGGTAAACCCCTTTGACTATTGACGAATCCACGTCGTACCACCTGATAATATAAATCTTATCGTTATTCATATTCGAAGAGTTAGTTATGTCATCACTCCGGAAGATAGTCGTACCAATCGATCACATCGACATAAGGCTTGTTTACTTCGACCTGTCTGATTTCCATGACACGCACCCGGTTCCTGTATTGAACCAAAACATCAGGTTCATCTTTGTTTCTCGTATTCTGTACAAATGGGGTGTGATACTCATCGTTCCTTCTTTTAAGCCGCTCATTTACTACCCCAACGATCTTCAGCAAATCAACTTCTGCTTTTTCATAAGAGTCATAAATGCCCTCTATACTTGAACAACCCATGTCAAAACACCTTATTAAATAGACCTTGTTTTTCATAATCACTCCTTTTAGTCGTTTTTCAAAATCTTCTTCACAAAGTTAGAAAACAATTTTTGCAAATGATGTATATTAGATGTATATTTGATGTCTGTAATCGAAATCTTATGAAGACACAAATTATCCCAGCTGAGTTTATCGACTTATATCTTGATCAGCAGCCGATTAACATTGAAAAGCACCTCGAAAAGTTCAGGAAGCAATCTGCGAATGAGGCAAATCTGGAGATTTCCGTCGCTAAGGCTGCGGTTTATTCCTCCATGATTGAGGGCAATCCGATCGATTTTAATAAATACAAGAAGTTCAAATCGACGGGGATCAAAAAGGAATCCCTCCTATACAGAGAAACCTTTAACATTTCGATTGCAAAGTCTGCATTCTATTCCTGGGCAATGGAGAATAACTCTCTTACGTTGGATGAATACCTGAAGTATCAGTTCCCCTGGATGAAGACCAACACCCGCTACTTTAATGAAATCCTGGAACTCATGGCTGCATACGAATTTGCAATTTCCAACCGCCTTGATATTGTGACGTTGCTTAAAACCCATGAAATATTATCCCAAACACTGCTGTCAAAACCGGTATATCGGGGAAAATTCCGGAAGGTAGAAGCTGGAGTTAACAAAGGCAAGAAAAAGATCTATACTGCAACCCACCCTGCCCAGATTGAATCCGAAATGAACAAGCTATTCGACGATATAGAAATTCTGAGGAACACTGAACTTTCCACCTCCGGGATATTCTATTTCGCTTCCATGATTCATCTGGTCTTTGGTCACATCCATCCTTTTGCCGATGGAAATGGAAGAGCCGCAAGATTATTGGAAAAATGGTTTCTCACTGAAAAGCTCGGCGCCGCTGCCTGGCATATTCCCTCCGAAAGGCTTTATTTCGAAAGTATCATGGCCTATTATCAAAACATAAACATCGGCATCGACTATGAGCACGCTGATTACGATTTATGCTTGCCTTTCCTGTTGATGCTTCCAATGGCTCTCAGGCTTAAAAAATAACCATGTAACCAAAGAAAAATGAAAATTCAACCAGATGATTTGAACGATATGGGTTACCAGCTAATGGATTCCATGGATCAACATAATCTTACTCCCTTTATAATAAGGCATCTGAAAAAGAGGACGGCGAGTTCGGCAATCTGGGAGTATAGCCACCTCATTGCTTTAATTGCCATCTATTATATGTTCTTGCATGGAATCCATGGTGGTGAGATATCATTTGGCAAAGCGTTCCTCTCGCTCCTGGCAGGTTACATATTTTCTATTATAATTGCCCCGATTCACGAACTCATACATTACCTGGCCTTCAAACTAATGGGCGCCAAAAAGGTGACGTTTAAAGTGAATTTTAAAAAGTTCTACATTCTTTGTAACGCCCATAACTTCGTAGCCAACCGGAAGGAAATCAGATTCGTGGGGCTGGCTCCCTTTGTCCTGCTCTCAGCAATGCTGATTCTGTTAATATTGATCTCGGGTCCGCAATTGTCATTCTTCCTTATGGGACTACTTATTGCCCATACAACATGCTGCATGGGGGACTTTGGTATTCTGAGTTATTTGGATTTTCATGGTGATAACGAGGTTGTATCATTTGATGACCAGGTGAAAGGAATCACCTGTTTCTACAAGAAAACCGTCAGTGATTGCAATGTTTAACGGCAGGTCCAGTTAGATCTCACTACAAAAAAATGACCCGCCTGCAGTTCTTATGGTATGAACATGGTACGCCAAAAGTTGTCGCAGAAATTTTAATGTACATGAGTCTACATTCTGCCAGCAGAAATGAAATGGTCTTATTTTGTCCAATCCTCCAGAATCATTCCATTTATTCGCTTGAAGTGCTCTGTGTTGTTGGTCACCATGGTCAGATTATGGGTTACTGCTGTTACTCCAATCAATAGATCGAAGTCGTCAACAGGTGTACCCAGTCTCCGTAGCCGGGCTTTTTCCTGTGCATAGAGGTCAAGGGAATGAAAAATAGGGACGATTTTTACGCCGGACAAAAAATAA
>CAILAQ010000595.1 GCA_903832165.1 uncultured Bacteroidota bacterium
ACTATTTGTTATATGTGACTGTACCACATCCTCCTGCTTCATCTTTTCCTGATAATTCTGGGATTTTATCTAAATTGTCTCATAAGTAACTAATCAATAAATATACAATAGAAGAATTGCTGGCCAACCGTTGGCCAAACCCGTCCGGTTTTATCAAAATAAAAAACCCATCTCGCTGATTTACTGCGCTATGGGTTCTTCTATATTCTAAAATCTGAGGTCACAAGCGGATTCGAACCGCTGTAGCCGGTTTTGCAGACCGGTGCCTAACCGCTTGGCTATGTGACCAGCTTAGTGGCCACAAAAGTATACAAAACTTGGACAATTCAAAAACCGGATAGAGAAATCGTCACCCGTCACCTGTCACCCGTCACTTGTCACCTGTCACCTCTTCGGCGCCAAATGCACCGGATGCCCGTAGAATACCTCAGCGGCCTCCATAAGCGTTTCCGAGACTGTCGGGTGCGGATGTATGCTCAATGCCATGTCGCTTGCCCTGGCGGCCATCTCTATGCCTAAAACAGCTTCGGAAATCAGGTCACCGGCGTTGGCGCCAACAATGCCCGCTCCGAGAATCCTTTCTGTACCTTCTTCAATAATCAGCTTCGTTAATCCCGCAGTGGCTCCCATGGCCACTGCCCGACCGCTGGCCGCCCACGGAAATTTTACCGTCCGGTAAGGAATATTCTTTTCCTTACACTCCAGCTCCGATAAACCCGCAGTGGCAATTTCCGGTGAAGTATACACCACCGCCGGTATCGCCCGGGCATCAAAGGCCGACTTCTGACCCGCTATCACCTCCGCCGCAATCCGGCCCTGATAGCTTGCCTTGTGTGCCAGCAGCATCCCGCCGCTGATATCCCCAATGGCAAAAATGTTGGACACATTCGTCCGGCACTGATCATCAACTTTGATAAACCCACGCTGATCAATCTCCACCCCAGCCTTCTCCAGATCCAATCCCTTCGTATTCGGCCTCATACCCACACTCACCAGCACCGCATCAAACTCCCTCTCAATAATCGAATCTTTGTCACCTGTCACCCCGTCACCCGTCACCTTTTCCATTGAAACACTCACTCCACCCTCACTCTCCACTATCCCGGTAACCTTCGTATTAAACCAGCTCTCCTTAAACAGTGTTTTGTTCTGCTTCAGATAGATATTCACCAGCTCCGGATCCATAGTCGGCATGATGGTCGGCATAGCCTCCACCAGCGAAACCTCCGAACCCAAAGCCCTATATATTGTTGCCGATTCCATCCCTATATATCCGCCGCCCAGTATCAGCAGCCTCTTTGGGATCGATTTCAGCTCCAGCGCAATCTCCGCATTCATAATCCGATCCGTAAACTCCTTGATAAACGGCAGCTTAATCGGCTCCACCCCCGTCGCAATTATCACATGCTCAAACTTAATCCTTAATCCTTCACTTGATTCTTGAGCCTTGTGCCTTGAGCCTTCATTTTTGCCCTCTGCCTTCTGCCCTATGCCTTTTATTTCCAAGGTCGACGAATCTTCAAAACTCGCCCACCCTCTCACATAATTAATCTTCCGCGCCTTCGTCAACTGCCCTAATCCCCCAGTCAACTGTGTGACAACAGAATCTTTCCAACTCTTTATCTTCTCCCTGTCGATCTTAGGTTCCTTAAAAGTGAGCCCCCACTCCGATGCATGCATAGCCTCCTCTTTTACTTTAGCCAGATGCAGGAGCGCCTTCGTGGGAATACATCCCCTGTACAGACAAACTCCTCCGGGATTGGCCTGCGGATCGATAAGCGTTACCTGCATGCCCAGATCAGCTGCCATAAATGCCGCGCGATAGCCTCCCGGTCCCGCACCAATAACCACTACCTGATGATTTTCCATAAAAGCAATTATAACCAGGTTAAAAATGGCTGCTCCAGCACTTTACACATCCATCCAAGAAAACGGGCGCCATCGGCCCCGTCGATCAGCCGGTGATCATAACTCAGCGACAGCGGCAGCATGTTCCTCGGAACAAAGGCCCCATCCTGATAAACAGGCTCAATGGCCGATTTTGATACGCCAAGTATCGCTACCTGGTTTGGATAAACTATCGGCGTAAATGATGTCCCGCCAATACCGCCCAGATTCGAGATGGTGAAGTTTCCTCCCTGCATCTCTTCGCTCGTGAGCTTTCGAAGCCTTGCCCGCTCGGCAATTCCACCGAGCTCGACCGACAACTGTGTCAGACTTTTCTTATCGACATCGCGCACCACCGGAACCAGCAATCCCTGCTCAGTATCCACTGCAATTCCAATATTGATATAGTTCTTATAAATGATCTGATTATTCTTCATGTCAACGCTGGCATTGAATTTCGGAAATTCCTTCAGCGCCATGGCCGTCAGTTTTAACAGGATGGCCGTCATCGTAAGCTTGCCCCCTGCTTTTTCCACAGCCGACTTGCTCGCCAGCCGGAATTTTTCCACCTCCGTGATATCCGCTTTCTCAAACTGAACCACCTGCGGAATAGTCTGCCAGGATTTCACCGTGCTCTCAGCAGTTATCGTCCTGATCCTGCTCATCGGCTGAGCCTCCACCGGGCCCCACTTCGAAAAGTCGGGCACCTCGGCATATCCCGCAAACTGCGATGTTTTCGGCGATTGTATCACCTCCTTGGCATGCGCCTTCACATCATCATCGGATATTCTGCCACCCGGACCGCTGCCCTTCACTCTGCTGATATCCAGCCCGAGCTCACGCGCGAAACGACGCACCGAAGGCGAGGCGGGAACGAAAGCCGAAGAAGGCACAGAAGCTCTGCTCCCCTCTCCCGTGAGCGCAGCGAGCGCGGGAGAGGGGCTGGGGGTGAGGTGGATCGGAGCAGAGGAGCTGGGGGTGAGGTGGATCGGAGCAGAGGGGCTGGGGGTGAGGTGGATCGGAGGAGCATTGCCCTCGGAGGCCTTCGCTGTTTGGGACGGGGTCCCCGCCTCCGCGGGGATGACAA
>CAILAQ010000596.1 GCA_903832165.1 uncultured Bacteroidota bacterium
GTTTTGCTCGGTCATTCATTCCGACCTGGAATGGTCCGGTGTTGCCATCGACCTGTTCGATAAATTTATCGATAAGAATCAGGCAGCGGATAAGCTGAAACTCTTTACCATTGCTGCAACGATGCTCGTAACAGGCGAGCCCCAGGGGATCGGGATCTATCGGATTAAAGGTGCACGTGCCGATGGGTCGCCAAGCTACGGAGGCCACGATCTGATCTGCTACCAGGTGTCAGTGAGTGAGGGAAAACTGTTCATATCCGATCCTAATAAACCAGGGGTCGGCCAGGTTATCGAATATGCAAATGAAAGGTTCAGTCCTTATATAGCCATGCTTAACGGACATGCGGCATCAAATCCATACCCGTTTGTAACTTATTATGCTAAAACAGCTTATATCGAGTGGAACAAAATAGGAAAACGCTATGCCGAACTGCTCGATAATACCATCGGTACCGTGGCTCCGAATAATTTCCCCGATTACACCATATGGGTTAAAGGGAAGGAAGACCGAAAAATGGTTGATGGTTTTTCAATCGACAGCGATACCTTACGCTGCACCGTGGAATGCCCCACCACTGAAAGGGGTTTTCATGTTGGAAATCAATGGCTGATCTGGTATGATATGTTAGACGATCAGGGGGCAATCATCAGTCATTGGGAAGGGAGTGGCAAAGGGTACACAATTCTCAAGCCCGGCCTCAACAAAATTGGGTTTTATATAACCTCCAGAAAAACGGAGGCCGTGGATGCCGGCGGCAATCTGTCGGAGCTGTTCGTTGATTACAAATCGTTCAATATTTATTTTTCGAAACTGAAAATTTCTCCGAACCCTATTGCCGGTGAGCCCGGAAAGGATGTAAAGATCACTGCCAATACCGATGGCACCGCCCCGAAAAGTGCCAAATATGTGTGGAATTTCGGTGATGGCAGCAAAGAGTTAACGGTTCAGAACGATAGTACGGTAGTGCATAAATTCTCCAAAAAAGGGGAATATACAGTCACAGTTACCCTTTTCGACAATTCCAATGCAAAGGAGATGGGCAAGGCAACCGCCCCGGCAAACATCATGGATGGCATACTCGGTGAATTGCAGAAGTGCCGGTATGTTCACCTTGACTTTAATGCAGATATGGACTGTGGCTCGGGAACTGCCGTATGCTTCTCGGGCATCGACGTCGACAATGAACCCGTTGATAATCCGTCGGCGAATATCGAGCTCAAGTGGGAGGGGACGAAGTTTAGTTCCACATATTCCTATTGGTTTATTGCTGCAGATGGCGACAAGGTGTCATATGAGGGAACCATTTCCGGAGAAGTTTCTGCTAATGGTTTGAGAGTCATTAGTTTTGATGGGGCTGAATCGTCCAGGTCAAATGGCGGGAAGGACGTTAAAACCAGGGCAATTAAAGTCACGGATGTCCCTTATGATCCCACCTACCAGTACAATGAATACTCTCCCCGGTTCAGCGTTGAAGGTGCCCAGGTGCAAACCCACATAGGTTCTGCAAGCTCATTCGCGTCGTTTGTGTCCAGCGACGGTTCGCCCTGGTCCATCACACTGGTTGGCATTAATTACAACGACCCGGAAGATGAGCCTTACCTCTGGGTGACATTTTTTGGCAAGCGGTAAATCCTGATTAAAAAGGATTCGTGTATTTGGTATAATTATACAAATTCACATTTTTTATGCACAAATAGCTTCATAATCCGAGCTTTTTGTGCATTTTTTTATGCATAATATTACATGTATCATTGGAAAAATACTTTTCAATGGCGCTACCAAAAGCACAGGGTTTGTACGACCCTGCAAATGAGCATGATAACTGCGGAATAGGATTCGTTGCCCATATACGCGGCCAAAAGTCGCACGATATTATCGAACGCGGCCTTCAGGTACTAGAAAATATGGACCACCGCGGGGCCACCGGGGCCGACAATAAAACAGGTGACGGCGCCGGAATTCTTGTGCAGATTCCTGACCAGTTTATCCGCGAAGTGCTCAAAGTAAATGTTCCGATGGCAGGACTTTACGGCACAGGCCTGATCTTCCTTCCTCAAAATCGCACGGAGGCCACCCTTTGTCAGGAGGCCCTCTCACGCTATATAACATCGGAAGGACTGGAACTCATCTGCTACCTCGATGTGGCCGTGGACAGTCGCGTGCCGGGTGAGATTGCCCGCCAGGCAGAGCCGTATGTTGTTCAGATTTTTGTAAAAGCAAACCTCGAACAGGAAGCGCTGGAGCAGAAACTTTACCTCGTGCGCAAGCAGGCCGAAAGGGAGATCCGTGAATCGAAACTCAAACAGCGCCGAACCTTTTACATATCAAGCCTCTCCACAAAAGTCATCGTTTACAAGGGCATGCTTACCTCGGGTCAGCTGCGCGAATACTATAAGGACCTCACCCACCCGAAATTCATCAGCGCCAGCGCCCTCGTGCACTCCCGCTTCAGCACAAATACTTTCCCAACCTGGGATCTGGCCCAGCCATTCCGCATGGTGGCCCACAACGGCGAAATCAATACCATCAAAGGCAACCGCATGATGATGAGCGCGCGCGAAACCCTGCTGAAATCGGAAATCTTCAACGGCGACCTGAAAAAGCTCTTTCCCGTGATCGAGCCGGACAAGTCGGACTCGGCTTCTTTCGATAATACCCTGGAATTCCTTCACTTGACGGGCCGCTCTATCCCCCATGCCCTCTGCATGATGATCCCCGAATCGTTCAACGAGAAAAACCCGATCCCCGAAAGCCTTAAGCTCTTCTACGAATATCACTCCACCATCATGGAGCCCTGGGATGGTCCGGCGGCCATGATGTTCTCCGATGGCCGCTATATCGGTGGTACCCTCGACCGCAACGGTCTGCGCCCATCGAGATATATCATTCTTAAAAATGACCTTATTGTGATGGCCTCCGAGGTGGGAGTGCAAACTTTTGAGCCGGGCGAGGTAAAGGAAAAAGGCCGCCTCCGCCCCGGAAAAATTCTTCTGATCGATACCCAACTGGGCGTCATCATCCCCGACAAAGAAGTGAAGGCACAGCTCAGCTCGCGCAACCCTTATGGCAACTGGCTGCGCGAAAATCGCATGCTGATGGGGGATATCGCAGTGAAACAGCGTTTTATGTCATCACTCGGCGATCAGTTCCCGGTTTGGTCAAAAGTGTTCGGTTACTCGAAAGAGGATATGGAAATGATCATTAAGCCGATGGCCGTCACCGGCGCCGAGCCCACCAGTTCCATGGGCAACGATACTCCGCTGGCCTGCTTCTCCGATAAGCCACAGCGTTTTTTTAACTATTTCCGTCAGGTATTCGCCCAGGTCACCAACCCGCCCATCGATTCCATCCGCGAGGGACTGGTCATGTCGCTCACCAATTATATCGGCTCACTCCACTCGAATATTCTCGATGAATCGCCGGCCCACTGCAAGCTCATAAAATTCGAGGATCCGATCATCACCAATACCGACCTCGGGAAGATCAAGGATCTCAGGCATGAGGTATTCTCGCACAGCATTATCCCGATGGTGTTTCCGGTGGAGGAGGGCACCGCCGGTTTTAAAAAGGCTTTCGATAACCTCCTGATGCAAGCCGAAAAGGCGGTCGACGATAATAAGAATTTCATTATTCTCACCGATCGTGCCGTCTCTGAAAAATTCGCTCCGATCCCTTCACTCCTCTGTGTTGCCGCTGTTCATCACCATCTGATACAAACGCAGAAACGTATGCAGATCGGCATCATTGTGGAGACTGCCGAGGCACGCGAAGTGGCCCATTTTGCCTTGCTCTTCGGCTATGGCGCCAGCTCGGTGAACCCATACCTGGCCTTTGCTGCCATTGATGAATTGATAAAAAACGGCGAGATCGACCTGTCTTATTCCGAGGCCCGCCACAACTATATAAAATCTATCGATAAGGGCCTGCTCAAGATCATGTCGAAAATGGGCATCTCCACGCTCCGCAGTTATCAGGGCTGCCAGATATTTGAGGCACTCGGAGTAAGCGATGAACTCATCCGGAAATATTTTACCGGCACCGTATCGAAATTCGGCGGCATCGGGTTCGATGAAATCTGCCGCGAATCGCTCCTGTTTCATAATGATGCTTTCGGGAAAAAGAAATCCTTTAGCAGGCAGGGTTTGGAAAGCTCAGGTACTTACCACTATCGCAAATACGGCGAGTATCATGCCTGGAATCCTGAGACAATTGCCTTGCTCCAATGGGCAGCACGCACCAACGATTATAAAGTTTATAAAGAGTTCAGCAGTAAGGTCGACAGCGAAAATGCCAAGCCTGCCTTTATCCGCGGATGTTTGCA
>CAILAQ010000597.1 GCA_903832165.1 uncultured Bacteroidota bacterium
ATCATGAGGATAACTACCTCGTTTATGTTTATGCAAACACGAGTAACCTGCGGATTCCCAAGGAATTGATCATGGAACTTCCTAAGTATGGCAACAACCTGATCTGGGTTGATACTGAAGAAATGGATATCACTGATTTATCGCATCACATGGTTTTAACTATTGGTCAGTTAATTAATCCTGAAGAAGAAATAGATTTCTATATCGTTTCGAAATCTTCGAAATTTGAAAGAACTATTATATTTCTTAGAAACCAGGGCATTCCTGCCGAATTGATTGCTCCTGCACAAGATGAAATAAAAGCAGAAAAACCAAAGGGTACCGGCAAACGAGGCCGTCCTAAAAAAAATCAGGTTAAAGATGAGAGCGTTGTAAAAACAGGTAAGCGCGGCCGTCCTAAAAAAGTTCAGGAAACTGTTGTCGTTGTTGAGAAAGTCGTTGAGGCTCCGAAGAATAAACGCGGTCGTAAGAAAAAAGAGGTCGCAGTTATTGCTGAAAATGTGGCACCTGCCGAAAAGCGTAAAAGAGGCCGGAAACCAGGAGTAAAGATAAAGAAAGCAGAGGAGGCTAAACCACCTAAAGCTGCAAAAGTAGTTAAGGCTGCCAAAGCACCGAAACCAGTTAAGGAACCCAAAGCTCCGAAAAAAGAAAAGCCGGTTAAAGCTGCAAAAGCTCCGAAAGAAGCTAAACCCGCTAAAGCTGCAAAAGTAGTAAAGGCTGCAAAAGCTCCGAAAGCTAAAAAAGAATTTAAGCCGAGAAAGCAGCGTGTGGATAAGGAAATAACCAATGAAATGGTTCAGGATAAACTCAGCCTGTATCCTTCCACTGATACAAATATGTTAATGGTTATGGCCAATCTGTTCGGCATGAAGAAAGTGGCCCGGCCAAAATTTATTGCCAAGCTGGTTGATACCATAAAATTAATTACGCTGGATGATGATAACGTTGCTGAAAAGATCATCGCTCAGCTCCAGAAAATGGATATCCTTGACACTTCAGGTATCGGCGGCAGAATCTCGTACAAAGACTAAAACGCTCATTCCGCAAAAGCATAGAGCTGCCAACTTTATTTAGAGCTGCCAACTTAAGATGAAGAAAAGTTGGCAGCTCTAATCTTTAATCCTCCACACACCTGAATCCCACCGTCGAATTCCTCTCAAAGCCCCTGGAAACCCTCAAAAGCATCTGTCTGTAATGCAGCTCCCTCGGGCCACCCTGAACATACCACCAGCTTGAACTGGGATTAAAATAGCTGCCACCTTTCATCATTACATAGTATACCGTTCCATTATCATATTCGTCATTCGTCATTTGCCATACCGATCCAACCAGATCTTCCAGTCCATTCGGGTTTGCACCTTTTGGATGCAGACCTACTGTTTCGATCTTCCCGCTTTGGGTATTGCAATATTTTGGATCAATTCCTTTGATTCGCTTTACCGTCAGCGTTCCGGTTACAAACTCCTCCTCCCGGGTAATTCCTTTGTCCTCGCCCCATGGCCATGGCCTCAGATCAGGAGTCTGGGCAGCAAACTGCCATTCCAGCTCAGTCGGCAACCGCTTGCCCGCCCATTTCGCATATGCCAGTGCATCCTCGTATGAAACGTAAACTACCGGCTGTTTGTCAGTCCCCTTGCCCGGTTTGCCTCCGATCCAGTTCTTTAGGAAATTGCAGGTGTCGGCCGGATTGTATTTAGTTGCCTTGATGAAATCGTAAAATTGCGCATTTGTAACGGGGTACTTATCCATATAGAAAGACCCCACTTTAGCCGACCCGGTTACGGGAATTTCGGGATAGGCGATAAAATCATCACCATGTGTGGTATTCCAGGTAAACATTCCTGCCGGGATCTCAACCATGCCTGCCGGGACTTTTCCCGCAGGAACAGTCCTCACCGACTGACTTACCAACCTTGCTGAACCCACCTTGATGGTTACGATGCGCTCATCAATAATTTCATTATGCTGAAAAACCTGGATGATAAAATTCCCCTCAAACCGTCCGAAATAATCGCCAAGCCGAATGGATTGTTCTTTAATGCCAAAAATTGCCGGTTTCTTCTCATAGGTAGGATTGCCAGCCCAAATCCTGATCTCATCTCCTTTTGAGGCTGATAAAGTGAGCTGATCCACATTAAGTTTAACCGATAATATCGATGGGAAACGAATGACGGCACTCACTGCACCTTCATTATTCGTACCAAGCCACGACTTATGAAAAGCATCGGTCCGGACCGGAATAAACGATTTACCATCAACCACATTGGGTTCTATTTCCTTATGCTCCCATGCATCCACCCAGTGGTATCCTTTAACCGCTGAAGCTTCAAAAAGATTACCGTCGAAACCTTCAGGAATAAGGCTGAAAAC
>CAILAQ010000598.1 GCA_903832165.1 uncultured Bacteroidota bacterium
GTACAATGAGATGATCGGATTAGGATGGGGCCGTACAGAAAAAGATGGCTCTTATTACTATTATTCATTCGCGAGCAATAAAAGAAATGAGAAGCTGGTCATCGATACAACAGCAGGGAAAAGTGGATCGCATGGACAGAGACATGAATTTGCCGTAAAAATCCGCAATATGGAACATCCTGTCACCAAAGGGCTTCCTGTCATTTGGTTCCATGGGAAAGATGAACTCTATAGTAAACTTAGGGGCCCCGCCAAAAATATGGAGATCCTGGCTACAGCTTATGCCGATACCAGTCTAGGGGGTACCGGGCGCAACGAGCCTGTTTTGATAACAACCAGATATGGCAAAGGGAGAGTTTTCCATACTGTGCTTGGGCATGCCGATCCGGGTGGCGGTCCTGCTATGGAATGTGCCGGTTTTATTGTTACTTTTCAGCGTGGTGCCGAATGGGCCGCTTCAGGAAAAGTAACACAGAAAGTTTCTTATGATTTTCCAACTGCTGTCAGTGTATCCTTAAGAACAAACTTCCAGGAAATATCAATAGAGGATGATCTTGCAAAGATTCCGGCATACGATCTGACCAAAAGCACAAAGTATTTCGTGAATCTGCAAAATCGAATCCGGGCCGAAGGTAAAACGCGGAATAAACTCCAAAAATTTGAAATTATGATCATTAAAATGCTGGAAGATAAAACTGCAACAAATGAGGCGAAGAAATTACTGCTTCACGAAATAAGCTGGATGGGTTCAGAATTATGTATTCCTGTCATCAGGGAACTTGCAAAGAATCCGGAGCTAAAAGAGTCAGCGGATTACGCTTTGGCACGTCTGGAACAAATTAATTAAACCTCAAATAATCATGTCAATGAAAGAAAATTACTTCCGATTTCTGTTTCATCTCGCTATCATTGTGGCTATTACCATTCAGGCTGCCCATGGAACAGATAATAAAAAACCTGACGTTCAAAACAATCGCGACAAGTGGGCAAATTCACTTGCTCCTACCGGAAAACCGGGTCATGAACTAACAATGGCAACCGAAGGGAAAAGCGATTATCGCATACTCCTCAGCCAAAAACCTACCACACAGGATCAAAAAGCGGCAGACGAATTACAAACATGGCTCCTCCAAATGACCGGAGCAAAACTGACCATTGTAAAGGAATCGCGCCAACTGAAAGATTATTCCCGGCTAGTAAGCATCGGTCAGACACAGCTGCTTAAAAAAAGCGGACTCGCTGCCATCGCAGAAGATCTTCAGGACGAAGGTTATGGCATTGATCAAAGAGAAGATCATTTATTCCTTTGGGGTGGCCGTACACGAGGGATCATTAATGCTGTATATGCCTTGCTCGAGGAGGATCTGGGCTGCCGGTGGTATTCCAATGAAGCAATCGTAATTCCCAATATTAAAACATTAAAGTTTGTCCCCGTTCTGAGAACCTTCAAACCAGCATTGAAAAGCAGAGATCCTTTTTGGTGCGTCGCCTTTGATGCCAC
>CAILAQ010000599.1 GCA_903832165.1 uncultured Bacteroidota bacterium
AATTCCGAATGCCGAAGTACAAGATCCAGGGCACCATGAAGTAGCGGATTTTCACTTCATGAATACTTGAAACTCCACCCTCGGAACTCGGAATTCTGAATTGGAATCTCATCATTCTTACTTTATTCTTATTACTTCTTTCTTATAACTAATTTCTGCCTTTTGCCCTCTGCCCTCTGCCCTGATTTTCAGTCCACTATAAGGCTAAACGCCCACAGGTGATTGTTCGGAATCTTATTGAAATTTAACGATTTTACAATGATTTCGTTAGGACCTTTCATCAGCCTGACCGGAATATTCTGTGATCCGAAGTCATTCTCATGATAAAATGAGCCGATCTTTTCTCCGTTTATCCAAAGCGACATCCAGTCGTCGAAGGCAATGCGGATGTAGGCATTCCTTGAACGATTGCTCTCTATCAGGCCTTTGGCGTAGACTGCCTGATTAGTCAGGGCAAACGGGGTATAAGACTGTGTAAAATAGAAACGGTGAAAATTCACCCAGGTATGATCGGGCTCCAGTTCATAAACTGCATAATTCTTTGTCCCGATTTTCAGCGTATCAGGCCATTGGCCAGTGAGGCTTGCAGGCAGATCGGCAGTTTCAAATTCCTCCTTGGTTTTGCAGGGAAAGGTGCCGGTGATCTGCCACTTTTTAGGGGTAACCACTACCGGCGCTTTAGTGCCTGCTTTTTTGTAATACCAGATGACTGTCTCCGTGTGGTCGGGCCTCGTACCTACCCGCATGGATATCGAGGAGGAGAAGGATACAGGATCCGGACCGAGCCATCGGTAGACAATCGCTTCCTGCTGAAGGGCGAAAATGGAGCCGTCTTTCGGGTCCGATCCTTCAAAACGTTTATAGGTATGATAGGGAACTCCGAACCAGGGAGTCTGATCGGCATGGAATCCCCAGGTAAAGCCGTAATCATCCTCCATATTGAACCCCCGGTTGGCGTGCGGGTCGGTCTCCCCGTCGATCAGCCAGGTGATGCCTCCGTGATGGTACATGAGGTCATCGAATTTCAGCTGGATAATCCCCTGCATAATGCCTGCGATAAAGCCTGCTCCTGAAACATCGGCCATCACCATGGTTCCCCCGCGCGCGGGGGCGGGATTCATTATGTTATGTGCCACGTGAAGCCGGTATGGAGTGATCCGTGTGCCATCGGAATATTTGTGCCAGTTGACCATAGCCGACATACCCTTCTTCTTGGTCTCATATATCCTGATGCTGCAGGAATCCTGGAAAGGAATAGGCAGGTAGCAGGTGTATCCCGGCTCTCCGCCGCCGCCAAAATCTTTTTTTACCATATCGTTTGGCATACTTATCAGGGCAGCCGAATTCATCAGGTAGGGTTCCTTGCCGAGCAGCGTTCCAAAAAACACATCAGCCGGCATATCCACCTGCGTAACTCCGTCGGCACTGATCACAATCCGCTTGTACTCGGCATAAAGAAACCAGATACTCCGAACACATCCGGGTCCCTTAACATCGAGCAGGTTATAATACCCACCCGGCTCAAGAACATTGTTGGTGTTCTGCCGGTAACTCCTGAAATCCACTGGCAGCTGTATGAGCGGCATCACCGGATCGGAATATACCTGCACCTCGACAGGCTTAGTGTTACACCCAGAGAGGAGTATGACCAGGATGGCGGTGACTATCGCACCTCCGGGTCCATTTGATCTTTTGATTTCAGCATTCAACATTGGTCTTGGTCTTTATTAGGTATCGGGTATCGGGTTGTAAGTTAACTTCGGAGCGCCCCCTCTCCCGTGAGTGGAGCGTTAGCGCAACGAGCGCGGGAGAGGGGGAAGGGGGTGAGGTGGATCATGGTACCAGGTGTCAGGGGGCCCCAGACTGAAGTTTGGATTTAACCAGAGAGCTGCAGAGAATACTTCATTCTTATAACTTCTTTCTTATTACTTACTTGAGCCTTGCGCCTTTAGCCTTTAGCCTTGAGTCTATAGCCTTGAGCCTTGAATATCAATCCACTGCATTCCGTGAACAGTTGAGTTAACGGGTTTACGGCCGGCAAAGCGGACCTGACATTTTAATGGGTTTTTCGTGTTTACATGAACCTTGCTCACCAGGCCTTCTGCAGGCGTGATGATCAGGCTCCCGCCAATCTTCTCAGCAGAGCAGTTATAGGTTTTTATGGTGCCGTCTTCCCGTTCGATGACGTATGCTGCCGTGAGGGCAAATTCCTCCATGGCCTTAAAAATCTCGTACGGGATCTGGTCGCCTGTCCAGCCCCATTCCACCCGGTCGAGGTAGCTATCCCCGATGGTGCATTTACCGTACCAATCGCCTATGGTTTCCAGATATTCCTCACCATAAACGTAAGGAACCGCCTTCCCGTATGGATCTTTTGGGTCGGGCAGCCGCTTGAAAGCCTGCAGATGAGGATCAATCACATATGCCTGGCGAAGCCGGCCACTCGGCCAGTCCATTAATTGCGCACACGATCCCAGCGCGTTCATCACGCCCTGCAGCAAATCTTCGCGGCCGGTAAGGAGATATTCATAATAAACGGCGTAGAGCCGCCATCCCGACCAGCCATGCGGTGAGGTGGTCATCTGTCCGTCGACCTTGTTATCGCCCCAGGCTTCCCACCAGCGGATGGTGCTGCCGTTGGAGCGTGTATCAGGTGAGAGCAGGCGGGTAAGGCAGGAGTGGGCATTGAGGAATCCCAGTGCCGCATCAGCGTATCGCTGGCGTTCCTTAGGATCGTCCTGCATCAGGGCAAACATCGCAATCTGAGTGGCTGAACAGGAAACGGAGCCATCCTCAAAAGTCCCGCCGCCTTCGGTTTTTACATCAAGTTTCTTTAAAACCAGATCATCAATGGAACGCTTAACCGATTGATAATGCTTATCGTACAATTCCTTCCATTTCGGGTCCTTCAGGCCAAGCGGCTTTTCAACCTCCATCAGTTCAACAATGGCCTTTGCCACATAAAGGACCGAGGTGTACGGGTTCATTCCGTAACCGCCGTAATATCCATCCGGATGCTGGCGCGAAAGGAGATAAACAGCGAATTTTTCGGCCATCTCCAGGGTCTTCATGTCACCGGTAGCCTGATATTTATCAACCAGAACACTCAGCATGAACGAACCATTCTGTATTCGTTCCCGGTTGCCGCTCATATACATGCCATTCTCTTCCTTGAACAACCTGGACAGTATTTTCTCCAGAATTTTGTCCCCTTTTACATCGATGGCCGGATCAGGAAAATGTTTGGCCGCCAGCCAAAATCCCAGTAATCCGTAATAGGTTTCGCAGGAATAGCCATCGGCATCTCCGTTAAAGTCGGCCCTGGGGGTCAATCGCAACGCCTCCTGACGCGCACCCTGCAGGTACCACGACCATTTTGGCCTGACATAAAATCGTCCGATGGCGGTTTTGCCGTTTTCAGCGTTTATGTGCACATCGTAATAGCCGTATTCTCCGGTATTAGTGTATTGCCCCTGATATTTTCCGGAACCGGATATTGAAAGGTTTGATAACGGAATTACTTTTCCGGCTGGAGTTGTCACAGTTACCGCCACCGGCACCGGCGACACGATAGAGAATTCTGCCGCCTGGTTTGGCTCCAGAGTGTAACTGTACAGGTCAAGCATCGGAGCATCAGCATTCCTGGCCAGAATGGGCTTCACCTGATCCAGCTTTGCAATCGCCATTATTTTTATCGTCCATGTACGCTCTTCACCGGCTGCCAGCGGTTTGTAAGCCGGATGATGTTCCGGGACCGGTGGCTTCTGCAGAAGATCCAGACTTGCCGTGTTTATATAATGGTCATACATTTCATTTCGGTATGCAATGGTATAGGACCCTACCGGATCCTTGCACGTAATACCCAGTATTTTGCCCAGGGGTGTCATGAAATAACCCCAGAAATGGCTTGGTTCACAACGGAGGAAGGTTGGAAAATACAGGGTGTTCCATTGCGGGTACTTATCCATGAATGCATCGATACCTAAAATCAATGGCAGGCGGTCAGGGGCAAAAGTCTGCCCGCTGTTGTTTCTGAGAGTAACCTTTAATTGAAGGGCACCCGCGGATACAGAGTAGGTCATCTGGTAAGATATTCCCTCAGTTTCACCATAAAAAACAGGTATGCCGGACGATTTCTGGGTCAGGGGAACCAATTTGCCAAAACCCGGACCACTGTATTCATCAGTACGGAACTTCACCTCCTGCCATCCATCGGAATACCGGAGCGAAAGCCTGCGGATACTGCCGTTACTGTTCAGTTCCGCAATTACTCTTTCAGATTCCGAACCTACTATTGTTATAGTTTGTGCATGCAGGTTCCCGCTGAGAATAGTTCCGGTCAGCAGGAGAATGAGAGTTAGGCGTAGGGGGATCATGGGTATCGGGTGTCAGGTATGTGGTATCAGGTAGTAAGTTAACTTCGAAGCGTCCCCTCTCCCGTGAGTGGAGCGTTAGCGCAACGAGCGCGGGAGAGGGGGAAGGGGGTGAGGTGGATCATGGGTATCGGGTGTGGCCCCCCAGACTGAAGTCTGGAGTTAACCAGAGAGCTGCAGAG
The DNA here is from genome assembly GCA_903832165.1 of uncultured Bacteroidota bacterium. Lineage (GTDB taxonomy): Bacteria > Bacteroidota > Bacteroidia > Bacteroidales > UBA12481 > UBA12481. The sequence continues at coordinate 4,556 of CAILAQ010000599.1, forward strand.
AATACTTCATTCTTATAACTTCTTTCTTATCACTTACTTGAGCCTTGCGCCTTGTGCCTTGAGCCCTCTGCCGGAGTCCTGTCATCTCAGTTCGATTATTGTATCAACATCATCCCATACATCCGGCGATTTCACGGTGATAACAATTCCGGTTTCGTTTTGCTCCAGCCTTACCCGGCCCCTTTTGCCGATTATCCGTGCCGAAGTAAAGCGGCGCCCGTCGGCCGGAAGCGGCAGGCTGAAGGTATTTCCTTTCGGAGGCTTGAACAGGTGTACGAAGGTTTTTTTGCCGTCAGCTGATTGGGTAGCGGCAAAGGTTAGTCCGATCAGCGGGGTGCCGTCCTTGGTGATAAAGGCCTGCCCGGGCTTGCTTCCAATGAGTGACGGGCCGGCTTTTTTTACCAGTGCACCCAGTCGATCGCAGAACGACCTTACTCCAAGTTCCCAGCGGCCGCCGGGATGCGGGCCGAACGACCAGGCAACGCCGCCGCCGGTAGCTCCCTGCACTGCCGCCTGAAGCACGGTATACTGATAGGCCAGCTCCGGGCAGAAAGTCACGGTGCCCGAAAGCGCCCACCATTCGTTGGCAATCGTATGGCACATCATCCAGGTGGTGGCGGGATATGGTGTTTCCATCCTTTCGCGCGCAGCATAATCCACCAATTTCGGATTCAGCCCTGAATTCTGTATCCGCCAGGCATCCGGCATCCGCGCAGTAATCGTTTTTCTCAGGCGTTCAGTATCCACCTGCCGCGGCACACCTCCATCAATGTAAAATCCAGATAAGTCTTTCCCGTAACGGAGAGCCACTTCATCGAACATCGCATTGATAAAGTCGTTCCATTTCGTGTACGGAGCACCCTCATTCCACCCGCTCCGATCCTGGTCCTCCTTCGTGAAATCATGGCCATCACTGGGGTGTACGTATAATATCAGGTTAATCTTTCTGGTCTTCAGCGCATTGATCAGGTCGCGGATAACGTCGCGTTGTGTGCTATGGCCGGGCAGCCATTTTTTCATCACCTCGCTCGGATATAAAGCGTTCATATTGGCGTGCCAGGTGGTGAAGATCACATATTGTGCGCCCATGGAAGCCGCCGTTTTGGCGAGATCTTCCGCATCGAAATTATTGGCCAGCTCCTCCAGCGACTGCACCTGCGATCCATCGGCCCATTGTGTGGAACCCCAGCGATATTCCTTGGCCGGGTTCATATAGTGCACAAAAAGCCCAAGCTTCATATCCTGATAAGAACTGCCATCAGGGAGCCTGCCACTGGTAGTCTGGCTCTGGCCACTAATGACTGTCAACAGCGCAAAAATCAAAAGAATATTTTTCATAGCATTTTGCGAGCTTGGCTCAAGAGGGGTTCATGGATAATTACTTTTTGCTTAAGGCGACAATATACCCGGCTACCTTTTTTCTGTATTCCAGCATGTCCTGAGGGTTTTTTGAATAAGTGGTTTCATTGGTATAAATCGTCTGTGGAATAGTCAAAAGGCTCTTTGCTTCACCCGCCATTTTTGCTTTTGCGCCCGATGCAGTTTTAATGGCATTCCCGAGCATGACAAAGTAGTCGTAATCCTCAATGCCATCTCTCAGGGTTTCCAGTCGCACTGAAGGAACGGGCTTGCCGGAATAGGTTTTGGTGTCATTCTGCGGATCCCTGTTCATCGGATAAAACAGGCGTCCGTCGCCATTTCCCCAGAAAGTCTGTTTCCCAAGTGGCCACCCATATCCGGTGACAAACGACATTGGCTCTGCCCACGGATTTTGCAGATAACCTTCGGGGGATGCCGCATCGGAATTCCAATAGGTTGTTTCCCAGATCAATATGCCCTTCAACTGATATTGGTAGGAAGCCCAGAGCCACATGCGCAGGTTTACGGCATCATGGTCGATGAACTCGGAAATCCAGGGCGATTTGGGCGAGCAACATAGGTACGACCAGTGCTCCACCCCTTTTTCATTCATTTTCCTGATTTTTTCATGATCCAATCGGTGCCAGATGGTACAGCTGATATCAGTGACATCTGAAATATCCTGTCCGGTAGTGTGTTCGGTGAGAAACGTGGTGATTTTCGGGGCATACTTTTTTATGAGAGCATTGGTTTCCCTCACAAACGGATAATCATTTTCCCCAGGCTCATCAAACCAGTAAACATATTCCTTTCCGAGCCATCCGTTCTTTTCCAGGTTTTCCTGCATCTGGGCCAGGTACCTTTCCATGAGCTTGTTATATTCTTCGGTTCCCTGCTCAAACCCTTCGAAAACCCCGTTTTCCCTGCTGTAATAGGTGCCGCCTCCCAACCCTTTCAATGTCAGGCTGAATGCGTTAAATCCGTATTCATCAAAATATCGCTTGCCAGCCTGGTTGAAATCAGAGAAATCCAGCCGGATATCAATATCACTGAGATTAATTTCGAAATTCCCTGCAGTAAATTCATTTTGCCCCGATTGCAGATTCATCAGACTGATATCATCGAACCATACCGTTCCTTTATCCTCTCCGGATTTGGTGCGGTTCGAGGGAAACAGCCTGATCTTCACAAACCTTATCTCATCGTCGAAACTTCCAAGATTAAGGGTATCGGCTTTCCAGTTTTCGCTGCCGGAGAATACCTCAAATCGATTTTCAAAAACGATCATTTTCTTTTCGGCATTATAACATTCGATACCGATAACAAAGGCTTGTTTATCCTTCAATGATTTGGAAAACCAGCTAAGCCGATAGGCCTGGTGATTAATTACCGGAATCAGCTCCTTTGTGCTCCCATCGGTATTGGCAGTGGGTGAGTTATCCACCAGTTTGTAGGAGTATGAACCTGAGTGTTTTTCCTTGCTGTCGAAGAATCCTCCCTTCCATGCCACTCCATTTATTGTCTCTTTTATGGGCGAAAAAAGAAAGGGATTGTAGGGTGATATCTTATAATCCCTGAAACTCTCCATGTAATATTCAAATGCCCTTCGCTCACCTTCAGGATCGTTTATATTTTCATATTCTTTGATATTTGCCATGTTCATTCCAAATCCTGATCTTATGGATGGCGAATCGGGCAGGGTAAAATCCCAGACCTCCAGCTTAACAGGCATGGCAAGGGACCAGTCGCCTGAACTCAGGACAACTTCTCCCGAATAATTACCAGCCGGAGTACCGGAAGGAACCTTCAATGTGATCCAGAATGGCTGATTTTCAGAAGGGTAAAGAGTCTCAGGGGTTTCGTACACCGGCAGCGGATCGGGCCACCATCCTGGAAAACCATACGAATCCGTGGGTCTGGTGACTTTAACATATTCAACTTTACGGATGGTGAAGTGATCGTTACTTATCCTATTATCCTGTATATCCTTTAACCCGGTGATGGAGATCCTGAAATTCTCCATCCGTCTTTTAGGATTCATCACCACAATAAATGACTCGTTTTCATTTTTTGCCGACCAGAGCCTTATGACCCCGTTTTCTTTTTTGGGGAGCGGAGCATCACGCATTACCTTATAAACTCCTTCGGCCCACCAAACGGAGCAGGTTTCATCAGTCCTGACCGAGTAACCATAGCCTCCGCTTGCCAGGTGGTTTGGATCCGTTCGACCGGCTTCCTGTGCAAAGCCTCCAAAGGCGGTTATCCATATCAAAGGAAGAAAATAGATTTTTTTCATTTTTTTGTCGTGAAAATTACCAGGCCGACTTGAGCTCATAAACCATCAGCTTATGAATTTTTATTGATTTGCGGTCGCCCAGAATTTCGAGCCCGGTAGCTTTTTTAGGGGTATTCACCGGGGCAACAAATACTGCCTGGCCATTTTGATAATAACCTTCCACAGAGGTCCGGTCGATAAGCAACTCCACATCAAAAATCAGAGATCCGGGATTTGGCTGCGGAGTTTGGATCTCATTAATTTCGTCGGCATCCATGGTTGCTATCCTGTTACCCTGATAATCCACCGATATGGCGGCACCGCTCAGTGATTCCAGACGGGCAATCACATGGAGCAATCCCGGCTTGATCTGCCCGAGCTTTTCATTGGCCTGGTCGGCCGTGAGCCCTGATAAATCGTGCTCAGCAGTGTGCAGCTTGCTGATGGCCGGAATGGGCTGACTGAATAACCGTACACCCTCTTTTGTATTCCGCAATGTGAGTTCGGTGGGGAAGCACATCATCTGATTAAATGGCATTCCCTTGGACAGAATGGTACCCCAGCCAATCTGTATCCTCTTACCATCAGGGGTGTTGTTGTAAGTTTGGGCAGCATACTGATTCCCGTAAGTGGTCCGGTACTTACCATATTTCGGGGTAAATTTTTTCCCGTCGAAATCACCAAGCATGTATGTCCCGGAAGCCGCCGTAGCTACCCAAAGCATTTTTTTCGGGTCATTGTCCACCGCCAGCTGAAACAATTCCGCACACTCAAAAAATCCCGGCAAATGGCTCTCGAATTTCCACTCTTTCAGATTTTTTGAAGTGAAGAAACTCAGGCCGGCCTCTTCATACATAACCATCGACCATTCCTTGTTGGGCTCATACCAGGTCACCTTCGGATCGCGGCTGTCGCGACTGTCATAGCGTTCGGGCCTGACCACGGGGTTGCCTGAATACTTGGTAAAGGTCCGTCCATTGTCCATACTGTAAGCCACACATTGGGTTTCCTTTTTCCCATCGGCCGTGTACATCGCAACCAGCGCACCTTTTCCCCAACCGGATGTGTTATCCTTGTCCACCACCGCACTTCCGGAAAACATCGTTCCGATCTTATCCGGATAAAGCGCATCATTCAGCTCTGTCCAGTGAACCAGGTCCTTGCTTACCGCATGACCCCACGTCATGTTTTCCCACTCGGGCTCGTAGGGATTATGCTGGTAAAACAGATGATATTCACCCTTGTCGTATACCAGTCCGTTGGGGTCATTATTCCAGCCGCGGCGCGATGAAAAGTGAAACTGCGGACGCTTTGTTTCCTTATATAAACTATCCTGACCGGCGAATTCATCTGCCTGATAAATCTTTTCGATCCCTTTAACCGCCTTCGGGAAAGTGAGCCGGAGAGTTTCGCCTTTATAGGCTGAAACATCAGTAAAAACCCAATAGTCAGGCTCATTTTCGGCAATCCGGATGACGTTAAAAGTTAGCGTGTCTTTACCTTTCATAAAGGTCACCTTTTGTCGATCCTGGTTCCGTGCTATAGGAAAGTTCAGGTACTGCTTGGTGATTTTGTACTCCTTAACAGTTTCCTGTCCCGATGCGAACGTGGTCAGGGCAGTTAATCCGATGATTAAGCTTATAAACTTCATGTGATGGAATTAGAGATTATAAAAAATCCGGGCTGATTTTCAGCCCGGATTAAATATAGGATTTTTTAGAATCGCTTTTTCCAGCGCAACGCCACATTCACCAGGCTGATGAGTACCGGAACCTCGACAAGGGGCCCGATAACTGCCGCAAACGCCTCTCCCGAATTGATTCCGAATACCGATATCGCGACAGCTATAGCCAGCTCGAAATTATTGCTGGCAGCTGTAAATGAAATGGTTGCAGACTTGGAGTAATCTGCTCCGATCCGCTTGGCCATGAAAAAGGAAATCACAAACATCACCAGGAAATAGATCACCAGCGGGATGGCAATCCGCACAACATCCAATGGTAATCGGATAATATAATCTCCTTTTAATGAAAACATCACCAGGATCGTGAACAGGAGCGCAATGAGTGTGAGCGGACTGATTTTAGGAATAAACTTCTCTTCATACCATTTCTTGTCTTTCAACCTGATTAAGGCAAATCGCGTGATCATCCCTGCCAGAAATGGGATGCCGAGGTAGATAAACACGCTTTTGGCAATCTGGCCCATCGTGATATGAACTTCGGTGGTTTCGCGGCCAAACCAGCCGGGAATTATCGTGATAAAAACATAGGCATAAACTGAGAAAAAGAGGACCTGAAAGATGCTGTTGAACGCCACCAGACCGGCAGCATATTCGGTATCTCCCTTCGCCAGGTCGTTCCAGACAATCACCATGGCGATGCATCTGGCCAGACCGATCAGAATCAGTCCGGTCATGTAGTGCGGCATATCGGGCAGGAAAACGATCGCCAGTATAAACATCAGGATCGGGCCGATCACCCAGTTCTGGATGAGCGATAAAAGCAGAATCCGCCAGTTACGGAATACCTTCCCGAGCTCTTCGTATTTCACCTTGGCCAGAGGTGGATACATCATGATTATCAGGCCGATGGCAATCGGGATATTGGTGGTTCCTGAGCTCATTGAGTTCCAGAAACCAGCCAC
>CAILAQ010000600.1 GCA_903832165.1 uncultured Bacteroidota bacterium
ATCCGGCAATATCTCTGGATCAAAACTCTAGTGGCATTAGCTGTAGGAGTACTGATATATATCGCTTTGTTAATTATCGGGATTGAATATCCGCTTTTGTGGGCCCTGATTGCCGCCCTGATGAATTACATCCCGAATATCGGCTCTATCATCGCCTCGATACCTGCTGTGCTGTTCGCTCTTGTGCAGAGCGGAACGGGAGGTGCAATCTGGACTCTGGCCGCATTCATGGTCATATATAATGTGGTAGGTAATTTTATCGAACCCCGGATAATGGGTAAGGGGCTTGGCTTATCAACTCTGGTGGTCTTTCTCTCCCTCCTGTTCTGGGGATTGATATTCGGAACGGTCGGAATGGTGCTCTCAGTTCCTATTACTATGGCTATCAAGATTATACTTGAACAGAATGAAAAAACAAGATGGATCTCGCTGATACTTGGAACTACCGGCGAGGCTGAAAATTACCTTAAGGAAAAAGAAAGCCATGGAGGCAGTAAATGAAAAAAATTCAGGCAATTCTGGTTTTGGTTTTCCTTTGTACTGGCATCATGGCCCAGGTAAAATCTGATTTTCCTCTGATCGATTATCATGTGCACCTGAAGGGCGACCTGACTTACGAAAAAGCGGTGGAACACTCCAGGCAAACCGGGATAAAATATGGTATCGCATTGAATTGCGGCATGGGATTTCCCACCCAAACAGATAGTGCAGCTTTGGCCTGGCTTGGTTCCATGAAGGGATCGCCCTTCATGCTGGCCATGCAGGCTGAGGGTCGTGAGTGGGTCAAGCTATTTTCACCGGCAGTTATTGCGAAGTTCGATTATGTATTTACCGATGCCATGACTTATACAGATGCTTCTGGAAAAAGAGTCAGGTTGTGGATAAAAGAGGAGGTAACAGTACCTGATAAACAGAAATTCATGGACGACCTGGTGGGCAGGATCGGAAAAATCCTCAGTACCGAACCGGTAAATATCTATGTTAATCCTACTTTTTTGCCGGAATGCATTGCGGGCGAATACGACAAACTCTGGACACGCGAAAGGATGCTTAAGGTGATTGAATTTGCTGTGAAAAACCATGTAGCCATCGAAATAAACAACCGTTACCGGATACCCTCCGAAAGGTTCATTGTTCTGGCCAAAAAGCATGGTGCAAAGTTTGCCTTTGGCACCAATAACACTGACAGCAATATGGGCGACCTCGATTATTGCCTGCTGATGAAGAAGAGGGTTGGACTTACTGCGAAGGATATGCTCGTACTTAAGATAAAACAGAAGTAAAAGGGTTGAGATTCCAATTCAGAGTTCCGAGTTCCGAGGTTGGAGATTCAAGTATTCATGAAGTTGGAATGTACTGCTGCATCTGCAATATGACCAACCCCAGACTTCAGTCTGGGGACCTTCATGGTGCCCTGAATCTCCTACTTCGGAACTCGGAATTCTGAATTGGAATCTATAACTTCCTACTTCTTTATAATTGCGTCGGCCCACCCTGCAGCCACTCCACCCCTCCGGTAACCCTGTGTTTCCGGTCCGGCTACTTTCAGCGAGATGATTTTAATGCCTTCGATATTGGCTTCCACAGTTTTAGCAGGATCCGACTTTTTCATGGGGCCACTGCGCCAGATCTCTTTGCCGTCGCCTGAAACAATAAACTCAACGGTAGTGGTGGCTGATTGTTCCCCGGTGGCATCGTCGACACCAACAACGGCAATAAATTTGTTAAAAAGCCCTTTGAGATCGTAATCTGTAACTGCATTCATCCGACCGGTAATCGTGTTGTCATACTTTTTACCAGAAAAGGTAAGCGGCCGGTTAAAGTTGAATTGGGGCGGAACCATGGGTCCGATGTCGGTTAACTTATATTCCGCGGGCAGCATACCGGAAATGGTAAAACTGACGCCCGGAGACCGCTGGTTTGGGTTGGGACTGGTCGGTACAGGCCGTTCATTGATGGTTCCGTCATCCCAAACAGTGCGAACATCTGCCTTGTATGTTTTTGCCGGGTCCAGTCCGCGCAGCGGGAAACTGCAATCTGGCGTATACCCAAGCAATTGATCATCAAGGTAAACCTGATAGCCGGAATTCAAGTAGTACTGGGCGTTCCAGCTCAGATCAATACCATCCAGACCAACCCTTGCTGCGGTGACCGATCCCGGATCGCGGGTTTTATATTTATAGCTGTCAGCTGTTTCAAAAGTGATTTCCCAGGAAATATCCTTGCTGGCAGGGATCGCCATGAGCACTGTCGACCAGCCTTGATGGTCAGCTACTTTGATCATCATATCCTTCCCGTCATCCCCCTTAATGGAAACTGTTCCCACCTTAAAATAGCTTCCGCGCGGATAGGTGAATGTAAGTTGATAGGGATCGTTGCCAATCATATGACTGGTTCCTTCGTAATATTTCCGGTCAGGGAAATAGTCTATGCTGACCAGATCGGTCCAGCCCTGGGTGATATGACGGTTGGTGGAAATCAGCTGTATGTCCTTCGAGTTGGGCATCAGGGTGAGCACCCGGCAGCTGGTGGGCGGAATAACCAGAGCCATTCCAGCTTCCCAGGCACCCAGATATTCGTTATTCCAAAAATCATACACCTGCATTGGCACGCCCTCGGGCAGGCCCAGTTCTTTCCAGCTGAGCCTGATGGATTCAGACTTGCCTTCCTCGAAATTGAACAATCCGACTACATCATATTGCCGACCCAGGTGATTGACTTTTAAATCCCAGATACGCTTGTTCCGTTGCGATGGAAACAGGTCGAGCGGCCTGATATCCACTGCCGGATAAACCCTTCGCATCAGTTCAACCCGGTCGTCAGAAAGATCCATCAGCCGGTCGCTGCCCATGAGAGCTTGTCCGGTAAGTCCCTGCAGTGTAGCCCAAACGCGGGCCTGCTCCAGGGTGAGCGGCTGGCGGAGTAGCATCACATCAGGATCGGTATACCAGAGAATGTTATGCTGATAATAGGATTCCATCGTTGGGCCCAGGGCGGTGAAGAAACCACCCCAGCCGAGCACAACATCGCCACCGGTTCGGGAGCCGTTCATGATTCCAGCTCCTTCGATTGGCAATCCCCAACATCCCAGCAGATACCGGTTGGGTCCGATAGCTTCTCTGATCGTATTGAGTGTCTTGCGGTAAATTTCTGCAGCATCACCCGGGATTTTCATCAATGCTTTGTTTTTGGCGTATTCCTCCGGAACTATGGGCTGACCGTCGATTTTGAAATATTCATAACCCCAGCCGGCCATCGTTTTAAAAAGGTCCTTCATGTAGGCATTGCCTTCAGGTGACGATCCATCGACCAGCCAGTCGCCCTCCCAGGTTTTGGATGCTGAGGTACCATCTGGTTTGAGAAGAAAAACTCCCGGATTATTTTTGACCACCTCTTCGTTTGATTGGCCGTGAGGGGCGATCCAGATGCCCGGGGTCAATCCCTTGGATTTAATATATTTTGCGAGCTCGGCCATTCCACCCGGAAACGCTTTGTCAACGGCGGTCCAGTCGCGCGAGCCGTGCTTGCCGTTTTTCTGTTCGACCTGCCAGCCATCGTCGATCTGGACATACTGAGCCCCATATTCTTTCAGGTTTTTCGCAATCCAGTCGGTATTCCATTTTACTTCGTTTTCATTGATATCCTGATAATAATAGTACCACGTGCACAGGCCGGATGGCGGAAGCGGGAAGATGGTCTTATCAATCGGCTTGTAAAATTTCACCCCAAGGGTATCGCGATAATAGTGAGGCAGGACTTTTCCGTTCTTAAGGGTCACCTGATCCTTTACCGGATCGAAAATTCCATCAGCCAGGGGAGTCTGAATATCCCCGAGAGTCATGATGAAGAGATCTTTGTTATTGCTGTCTGCGATACGCGCCGGGATCGGATGAGGCCATTTCTGCTGAGCCGGGAGCGTTGCTGAGCAGGAAAAAGCAAGTAATATCAGGCTGCCAATTATTTTAGTATTCAGTTTTCTTTTCATGGCTATCGTGTTTGGATATCTAAACAAATGTACAAAATACACTTTTAGAATAATCTGTTAATCAGCATATAGAAATTACCGGCATTGCAGATATCTTTATCCGGATAAATACAATCTTAAAAAATGAAGAAGCCGATCTTTTTCTCAATAATCCTGTTGCTTGCATGTTGTTTGGTAACCCCGTTAACCTATGGACAACCTGAGGAAGGTAAAATGGCCTATACCGTATCGATGGATCAGCCAGCCACCCATTATTATAAAGTGGAATTCCGGTATGATGGAATTGCATCAGAATCGGTGGATCTGAAGATGCCGGTATGGACGCCCGGTTATTATATGGTACTTGATCTGGCAAAGAATGTTGTGGAATTCAGTCCTGTGGATGCTTCAGGCAAAGCGCTGTCGTGGGAAAAAACAACAAAAAACACCTGGCATGTGAAAACTGCCGGAGTTAAGTCGATGGTGGTCAGCTATTATGTATTTGCTAACCGGACCTCAGTCGCGGAACCCTATCTGGCTGAAAACAGGGGATTTATTTCGCCCACCGGAGTGTTCATGCATATCAGCG
>CAILAQ010000601.1 GCA_903832165.1 uncultured Bacteroidota bacterium
ACGCACGAAGAGGTTTCACTTCCGATGGTTGGCATTTTCACATATCTCGGATCGGCATCCCACTTGGCCTGCTGACCGAAAAAATAGTTTACTCCCATGATATCCAGCGAAAGTACCGATCCAACATTACGACTTCCATCAGGATCATTATACCCGTTTGATACGGGTCGTGTGGGATCCTCCCCACGAACAATATCTGCCAGGTGTTTAGTCATTTCGATATTTTGCTGGTCCATTACCTCATTGCCTATCGACCAGATAAATACTGATGGGTGATTCCGGTCGCGGTGCACCATGGCTTTCAAATCCTTCTCGTGCCACTCATCGTACAGCACGTTGTAATCCATTTTCCTTTTTCCGTTTTTCCAGCAGTCGAAGGCCTCATCCCATACCAGAAATCCCATCTTATCGGCTAGTTCCAGCAGTTCAGGAGCCGGGGGATTGTGGGAGGTGCGCAGCGAGTTGCAGCCCATCTCCTTTAAAATCCTTAGCTGGCGCTGAAGTGCGCTGATATTGATGGCGGAACCGAGTGCGCCGAGGTCGTGATGGTTGCAGGTCCCCTGAATGGGCACGCGCTTGCCGTTGAGCAGAAATCCGTTTCGGGCGGTGAATTCAATGGTCCGGATACCAAACGGCGTATTATAAGTATCCACCACTTTGCCATTAACCCTGATAACCGTCTGGGCCACATAGCGGTTTGGCGTAAGCAGATCCCAGCGTTTGGGGTTCATCAAGGTTGCCTGGGTGGCAGCCGTAGATTGTGAACCGGCATCTACTTTGATAGTAGTTTCGCTGGAAACGGCCACTTTCGCTCCGGGTTTATTATCGATATCGAGCTCATAAATATTGGTCCGGATTAAAGCATCAACCGTGGTAGCGGTCTCGTTCTGGATGGTTACATCCATCTTTACTACAGCGGAAGAGTTAGAAATTTCAGGTGTGGTGATAAAGGTTCCCCATTGGCCGACATGTATAGGATTGGTTTTTACCAGCCACACATGGCGATAGATTCCTGCGCCGGGGTACCAGCGCGACTCCCACTTTTCGGTATCGAGCCGAACAGCAAGCACATTTTTTTCACCGTATTTCAGATAGGGGGTGATATCCATGCGAAATGAGCTGTAGCCGTAGGGCCAGGTGCCTACATATTGCCCATTGACCCAAATCTTTGCATAAGCCATTGCACCATCGAAATCAATAAAAATCTTTTTGCCTGCATCCTGTGTTGAAGCTGCGAAGTATTTGCGGTACCAGCCGATACCCTGATAAGGCAGCTTGCCCGTTTCTCCTTTAAGATCGATGCGGAACGGTCCTTCCACGGCAAAGTCATGCGGCAAATCGAGTTTTCTCCAGCCCGAATCATCAAACGTGGCACTTTCCATTCCGGCCGGCTCATTCATATAAGATCCGTCGGCCTGCAATCCGGCTCTGAAAAAAAGCCACTTTTCATCGAACGGCAATACGCTTGCATTCCCCATGCGTGGAATTGGCTGATTGAGCTGTGCTATAGCTGTGGTCCCGGAAAACAGTGCCAGAACCAGGGAGGCTGCGATAATAAAAGTTTTCATCATGGAAGTATAAGCTTACCTGAGCAAATATACAAAAAGATAGGAGCTTACTTTTCCTGGTGTTCGATCCACCTCAGCCACTGCCCATATAGACGTCAATCCAAGGGAACTTATATATAGTAACTGTTTAATTATCTTAGTCGTACCCACCCCAACCCTCCCTGAAACAGGGAGGGAGTCTGCTTCGATGTTTCCATGTACTAAACCAAGCAGTTGTATCGTTCCCCTCCCTGGTTTCAGGGAGGGGCCAGGGGTGGGTACAACCAAGCCTTCCAATTCTTTTCTATTATTTAAGTGCTCTTAAGTTGACGGCTATGGGGGTGAGGTGGATCAGAGGGGAATACGGTACCGGAGCAGCAACCCTAAAAGTGTAGAAATTCATAGGTGATTAACGATGAAAAAGTAATAATTTCAACCTCCACTCAACACTATAAAAATGGATTCAACAATATTTCAATCAGCGATATTTCCGGGGCGATATATTCAGGGTGCGGGAGCGATAAATGCACTGCCCGAATGGATCGGAAAATTTGGGACAAGGGCGATTGTTGTTGCCGGGAAATCGGCCATGAAGGAGATCGTTCCGGAATTGAAAAACAGAAGTCTGCACGATGCGGTATTCGAGGCATTCAACGGAGAGTGTACCGAAAAGGAGATCGACCGTCTGACGGCAATTACCTGGAGTGAGCAATGTGATGTGGTTGTTGCATTGGGCGGCGGCAAGGTGATAGATACCGTTAAGGCAGTGGCCCATTTCACAGGATCAAAAACGATCATTGTCCCGACCATCGCCTCCAACGATGCGCCTTGCAGCGCTATCAGCGTGATCTATACCGAATCGGGTTCCTTTGATCACGTGCTTCATCTGAAACAAAACCCGAACCTGGTGCTGCTTGATTCAGAGATCATTGCCCGGGCTCCGGTGCGCCTGTTGATTGCCGGCATGGGCGATGCGCTATCCACCTGGTTCGAAGCGGATGCCTGCTTTACCGCATCGGCGCAGAATGAGGCTGGCGGCCACTGCACCTTATCGGCACTGGCGCTGGCTCGGTTATGTTATGATACCATACTGGAATACGGATCGGCGGCGGCCGAAAGCTGCCGGTCGAAGATAGTTACGCCGGCTCTGGAAAAGGTTATTGAAGCGAATACACTGATGAGCGGACTGGGATTCGAGAGTGCCGGTCTGGCCAGTGCGCACTCCATACACAACGGGCTGACTCAGCTTGCTGGCACCCACTCCTATTTTCACGGCGAAAAGGTGGCTTTCGGGGTGCTGGCCGGACTGTTCCTGGCCAATCGCCCTGCAAAAATGATCGATGAAGTGTATGCTTTCTGTCAGTCGGTGGGCTTGCCGGTTACGCTGGCTCAAATCGGCATTATTGATCCAACCGAAGAAGATTTATATAAAGTGGCTGCCGGAGCCTGTGCCCCCGAAGAATCTATCTGGCACGAGCCCTCGGAAATCACACAGAAACGGGTAGTAGAGAGCATTAGGAAGGCGGATGGGTATCTGAAGGGGAAGTGCTAAGCTCGTTCAATTCAAGTAATTCCAACAAGAAGCCTTTTCATTCCCATGCGAATAAAAAAAATAAAATACTGACAAATTTGTATCCCTTATAGTTAAAGCAATGCCTAGCTTTGAATTGAGCTAACCTTTTAGGTTAAATTACTTTTTATAATTTGAAAAGAAAGTCCATTAAATTTCAAAGCAATATGAAAAAATCAATTATTTACATTATTGGTTGTTTATGCCTTATCGCCGGTACTCTCACCCTTGTTTCCGCATCCAATGGACCTGGATATTGCCTGATACAAGACAAAGATGTTTGGAATGCTAGTGAAATAACAGGGGCCATTTGCTATAGTCATAATTTAGCAGAGGGGCCAGAAATATTTTGCAATCATGAAGAATGTGGCCAATGTCAATACACCATTTGCCTTGCACCTATGTATCCATGCAGCAAAATAAACCCTGATTAAATCAACTCACTGAGCAATAGATTTTAAGATTTGGTTGATTTTTTGCGAGCTTCCAAAGAAATTCCATAGAGAGAATTCTATAACAATGACTATGAAAGTATTAGTTCTTATCACATTGCTTATCTGCGGTTTTCAAAGTTCAAAAGGTCAGGAAATTATTAGAATAGACCTGAATGAATATAAAAAGCATTTTCGTCAACCAGATTTAAGCGAAATTGCTTCCGATATTGAATTTGTTAAATTAGAAACGCAAACGAATTGCCTTGTTGGCGGGATTAATCGAATTGTCCGTTGTGGAAAAAGCATCCTTATTCTAGCCAATTCAAAGAAAAGTCTTTTACTTTTTTCAGAAAATGGGAAGTTTATCCGTAAAATTGGCAACCTCGGAAAAGGACCCGGCGAGTACGTTGAGATTTATGGGTTAAGTATTGATCCTTTAACCCAGCATATTTACGTACTTGACAACGGTCAGGTTAAGATTATCGAATATTTAGCAAATGGAGATTTCGCTAAAGAAACAAAACTCGGCTTTTATGCAACAGATTTGTTGCCATTTGTAGGTGGATTTCTATTCTATACAGGCTCTCCTTACGCTTATAAGACTGAGGGTTATGCTTTGACCAGTACAACTAAAGATTACAAAAGTAAGGGTCGATTCCACTCATTACCTGATCTGAAAGGTAAACCATACCGGCTAGGCACTTTTTACCAAAATAATACTGAGGTTTGTTTTTGGGAACCATATTGGGATACAGTATTTGCTTTTGACGGGAATAATGTCAAACCTAGATACTACTTCGAGCAGGGAAAGGAAAAAATACCTAAGAAATTCTTATCTGATACAAAGTTAATGTGGAGTGAAATAGATAAATACTTCTACCTCAATAGTTTTACTGAATTCAGAAATTTCATATATTTTGAAGTTATTGATGTGAATCGAAAAGCAATTAGGATAGTTTACGATAAAGTCAAGAAAATCGGGTTTTACATCAATTACAGGGAGGATTTCTCAAATTGGGGATTCACCGACAACATTAGCGGTGGTCCACTGTTTACAGTAGGATATAAAATATCGATGGATGAGGCTGCCTGTGTATTTGAAATTATTGATCTGAAGGATCTATTAACGAAGGGCAAGATTAATGAGAAAATTGCTATAAATAAAGACAGATTCACCGAACTTAAGGATTTGATAAATAAATCTAGCGTTCAGGATAACCCGATATTGGTAATAACCAAACTTAAATGAAACTAACCCATATCAGTATATTGAACAGTTCTGTTATCCTTGCGTTATGTGTTATGGTTCTCCTTCTTGCTTTTCAATCATACAAGCAAAAAAGGGAAATTAAATATCATATAATGGTAAATGAATCCAAAGACGACATGAATCGTAGCAGCTATATTGATATGATGACGACCTTCTATCAGAATGAATGCTCCAATATTGAGTCAGATCTGTCTGTGCTTTCCTATAACGATCAGCAAAATTTGCCCTTGAGATCAGTTTTCGTTGAAGATGAATATTTAGTAGTACGAATTTCAAAGAATGATTGTACATCATGCCTGGATAGCTTGTATAAGCTAATTGGAAATGCTTTTTTGGGAATTGAAAATCCCAAGATTATTGTTCTGACTGATGAGCCTAATGCTCGAAAAGCATTGGTTTACCAACGTATGCAGGGGGCAAATTATCCTATTTACAAAATCAGGAAAGGATTATTGCCAAATTCGTTTGATAAAGAAACTCCTTATCTCTTCATCATGAGCACTAATGGCAAGATTGAAATGTTGCACAAAATTGATGTAAAATCGTTTCGTCTCGCAAAAAACTATTTAAAAATAGTCGTTGATAGGTATTTCATTAATAAGCACTTAAATCAAAATTATCAAAAATGAAAAAAATTACTTATTTATTTAGAGTCTGTCCATAAAGTTTCACTTGTTGATAAGTATATTGGTTGTCAACATGTTAGTTTCAATATAATGTGTATGTTTCGTTAATCTATTTAGCGAAAAAGCAAAAATGAAATTATTTGAGGAATTGAAAATTAAATTCGAAAGTGCAAACTGGGGGCGGCATACAGAGTTTGCAGTGATCGATACCATATTAGAAAAGCACTCTGACATTTTTTTACTTTTTAAGGATGATATCATGGGGAAAAGTCCCAATAGTCAGTTTGGCCGTGGTGATGTACCCACGGTGGAGCAGATTGTTCGTGCAGCCATCTATAAAGAGATGAAAGGCATGGATTACCGAGAGCTGGCTGATGCCCAGGATGATTCCCGGATTTGTGCCTACTTTATCAAGTTGGACCAAAGAAAACCTTATAGTTTTCAGATGTTCCAGAACTATATCTCGAGAATCAAGCCGGAGACGCTTCAAAAAGTTTTGTACCGGATCAACCAGATAGCTATTGGCGAAAGTTATGAGGATGTTCAGCAATTGTGCCAGGATACGACGGTAGTGGAGAGCAATATACATTATCCAACGAATAACTCTTTGGTATGGGATTGTTTCAAGGAAAGCAATCGCCTTCTGGGCCATCTTCAAAAGGAAATCACTGATTTTAGCTTTATTGATTACACCAAGGGAGCCAAGAAAACCTATTTTAAGTTGAATGTGACCAAGAAGGAAGAAGCCCGGTATGGTCTGTTTTGCATTCAGTTGATTGGTCTTACCAAAGCAATCAACCAGCTCTCGAATGTGGTAAAAAAAAACTTCGGGAGCTTGGTAGCCGACCTTATCCAGATCCAAATGAGCAGTTTGCTTAAACTGATGTATCAGGTTCATGAGATGACCCATGAACTGCAAATAGAAGGAAATCAGGTTCCTAATGAGAAGAAGTTGTTTTCGATCTATGAGCTTCATACGGACATCATTGTTAAAGGTCAGCGGGAAGTGGAGTTCGGCCATAAAGTGTCGTTGGCCACGGGATCCAGTAATCTGATCCTGGATTGTCAGATTTTGAAGGGAAATCCGGGTGATAAAACTCTTTATCAGGGAGTTATTGGCCGGGTTGTTAAGGCGTACGGCAGGGTTCCCAGAGATAGTGCTGCAGATGGCGGCTACGCGACTCTGGACAATCTGAATTTTGCTAAAAAGATGAAAATCAGAAACATTGTCTTTAATAAAGTGGTCGGGAGTCTTCAGAATCAAGTCTCTAGTAAAAATATGGAAACCCGATTGAAGAAATGGCGCAGCTCGATAGAGGCAGTCATTTCCAACCTGAAGCGGGGCTTTAATTTGGAACGATGTAACTGGAAAGGATGGGGACATTTTCAAGCCAAAGTATTGTGGAGTGCCCTGGCCTATAATTTTCGGGTTCTGACAGCCATGGTCATGAAGAGTATCCTCCTTGAGCAAAGCCTTGCGCAGGCTGCCTGATACGCTTCGGCGACCGGCTTTTAGAATGGTTCTATTTGAAAAAGGAAAAAACAAGGGGTAGATGTGCTTAAAATTTTGAAAATCAGTGACTATTAACAATATCTTTCGAAATATTAACAAAGATCAGGTGTCGCAACAAAGCAAATGGCTCGCCGGAGAGAAAATCCGGCTTCGTGTCCAGGAGACAATCGGAGGCATTTTTGATTTGGGTGACATTATGGACAGACTCTAAATAAAATGAGCTATGAAAAAAAATGACAATTTCGTTATATTAGGCATTTTCTTGCTTTTATCGGCTAGCTGCACAAAAGGCCCCAAACCTATGGCGGTGTTTACATTTGACAGAAATGAGAGTTTGGCTCGTGACACGGTAAGGTTCACCAATATATCTACTGACGCAACAGTGTATTTGTGGGATTTTGGTGACGACTCCGTTTCAACTATTGAAAACCCGATTCATGCGTATCAGCAGCCAGGAACTTATGCGATAAAACTGACTGCGAACGGACAAGGTGGTGAAAGCTCAATTTCACATGAAATAATTGTATTAGCGTCAATGACCGGAAAGTGGTCGAGCAATTTTACATATTTTTCGGATTACAACGGTTTAATGGAACTAATACAAAGTGTAAATGGAGGTCTCTCTGGATCGGTGAAATTAACGATGAACTCTGAATCATTCCCACTCGAAGCGACAAGTAAAATCAGCGGATCCTCTGTTTCAATTGAATCCAAGGTTTTAGGTGGCCAGTTTTTGTGGAAAGGAACCGTAAATGCTGCAGATGATTTCATCTCAGGAAGCCTTTTTGTTGATGGAGTTCATTCAGGTAATTGGTATGCTATTAAAAGGTAAATTTATAGGGTTAAAGAAAATTCACGTAGCTGGTATAAAATATTTCATCAATGAAAAATCTGCGGATTCTACCTTTATTGGTCGTCTTGCTGGCATCAACCTGGTTTGATGTGGCTGCTCAATTTACCGCCATTAAAGTAAAAGGGGTGGTATTGGATTCCATTACCAGGGAACCGGTACCTTTTGCAAATGCTTTTTTTGCCAATACAAC
>CAILAQ010000602.1 GCA_903832165.1 uncultured Bacteroidota bacterium
AAATAATTTTTCGGCTTTTATCCGGATTGATCAGGGTGAATTCAGGATGGCCCGGGTCAGAATCCGGGCCGATCATCTATTTATGCTGGGACGGACGATCAATGAAGCGGGTTTCAGGGGCAGAAAATTGAATGGAGATGAAAAAGGAGATGAGTCAAACGCTTTATATTTAAATGGATTGGAATCGTTTTCCATTACCGATTGTGAAATATTGGCTGGTTCTACAGGATTGACACTCTGGAACTCCGGCTACGGAATCATCCGGAACAATCATATTCAGTACGGAAGAAGAGCATTCAGATGTGAATGCTCCAACCAGCTTATAATTGAAAAAAATAACCTGGAAGGGCATGATATGGCTGCAACAGGGAATGATTTTGCCACCTTTTTTGGAAATTCCGAAGAAAATGTGCTGTTCAAAGAAAACCGTTTTGCAAATGCGTATGGGCTTGACCGTGAACTGCTGACTTTTGATGCGACAGGAGGTGCCTATTTCGGATACATTACCTCAGTCTCTGGCAAAAAATTGGTCCTGGCAAAAGATCCGCTCTTTAAACGATATGCACTTAATCCCACAGATTGGAGAAATGCTGTAGTTTGTATCCTTGATGGGAAAGGAGTTGGGCAATATCGTCGCATCGTTAACCACCTTGGTCGCGACTGGGAGGTGGCTGCGCCTTGGTCGGTTGATCCGGATGAAACATCCATCCTTTCCATTGTACCTTTCCGGGGGAGGACGCTGATCATCAACAATACCTTCGAAGACGGTGGTAATATGCAGCTGTATGGGATGTCTATCGAAAATATTGTTTCCGGCAATAAGGGGATCCGAATGAGTGGTTTCCTGGCCTGGGGTTTGAATGCACGTTTATGGGGATGGCAACCATCGTGGTACAATCAGTTTTTACACACTGAGATTGTGGAAGGAAACAGTTACTCACACGCACCTGCCTTGATTGGTATCTGGGGCAATGTGGATACAATGGATAAAATCAAAAATAATAGTAAGGTGCCTGAAAAAGAACGCATTGTTTTTGAGGAAATCTGGAGCCATTTTGAAATAACACCTAAAATGGCAGATTTGTCGCTGGCACGGTGCAATGTGGTAAGAAACAGTGCCATTCGCAGTAATGGGAAGATTATCGTCAGCGGTAATGCATCCGACGTAGTTATTGAGAAGAACTTTATTTCAAACTCAGCAGCCGGGATTCAACTGGATAAAAAACCTGATTATATCTATCTCCGGTTAAACCGGTTTGAAAACGTTGATCAGCCAGTTACCGGAGAAGGAAAAGATAAGGCCGTAATACTTACCAAATAGTTTTTTGTATTTATTGAACACGTGAAAAATTAATAATACCACCAATCATGAAATTTAGAAAATGTTATTGTTTCCTCCTGACAGCTTTTATCGGAGCAATTTGTATGAGTGGGTGCTCGCCTGAAAAAGAAATACCACCTTTAGCTTATCTAAATAGTAACAGTATCCGCCAATTGGAAAATGTTTCTCAGGGTCTGGATCCGAATGGACACGAATTGGCCAATATCTTTCTGAAGCATCTGGCAGATAAGGGTCCTTTCGATATTCAAAAATTCGACAGTACTGTTTCTGAAACGTTCATTAAAGAATCGTCGTTGGTGAAAGACCTGATGAATGATAAAGTTTCCCTGTTGAACGGGTATGGTGCACAATACATAGGTACTCCTGTTCAATGGTTTCTGGCACCCAAAG
>CAILAQ010000603.1 GCA_903832165.1 uncultured Bacteroidota bacterium
CGAACCGGGCAAAATGGCTGATTTCGTTGTCCTGGAAAATGATATCATGAAAACTGAAACCCTGAAGGTTCCGAAAACAAAAGTTCTAGAGACCTGGATTGGTGGTGAGAAGGTGTTTTCTGCTGAAAAATGATGAACAGATTATGAAAATAGTTTTACTCCTTACCGGTGGCGCTCTTGGAACCCTTGCCAGATATGCCCTGGCCGGGTTCACCTTTAAAGTTTATACAGGCACTTTCCCACTGGGTACCCTGATTGTTAACCTGCTTGGTTCACTGATTATAGGATTTCTTTGGGGAATCTCCGAAAGCAGTAATATTTCACCTAATTACCGTGCGTTTGCCTTTATTGGCCTCCTCGGAGGATTTACGACTTTTTCCTCTTTGGCGCTTGATACCATGAACCTCCTCAGGGCACATGCTATACGTTTTGCTGCAATCAACATGTTGGCAACCAATCTACTGGGACTGATACTGGTATTCGCGGGATTTTTCATTGCCAGGGAATTAATCAATCTAATCAAATAGACCATGAGACCGATAAAATTAGTTGGCGGTTTATGCCTGTTGATATTGATGGGATTCACTGATCCAAAAGATACGGAGGGCTTTAAGATATCGATGTTTGATGAGCTCGCGCCGGTATATCCAGATACAAAAATCGAGAAACCGGTTACAGCATATAAAGTGGATGTAAGCCTTGGCAGCATTGCAGGGGTGAATATCCTACTGAATGATATGGTTCCCGGTGAGGCGATCCGGTTTGCTGTTACCTCCAAAGGCATTCTCGATAAATTCTATTCCAACTGGTTCTTCATGATTGATGTTCCTGTGGCTGAAAACACGGGCCTTGACAGCAGAACTGAGCGATTCACCGGCCAAACCAACCCTTACGTCATCCGAAGGGCACCGTTCAGAATTTATGAAGCACTCGATCCTGTTCAAACCGGCTATATCCCCGGAAGGCCAACGCAGGGGCTACGGATGGAAATACCTATCGGCAAAGACTTTCCAACCGGGAAACACCTTTTTACCATTCACCTGAGTCAAAAGGGCATGGTTAAGAAACTGGAATTCACCGTAAATGTTTACCCGATTGAAATCCCACCGGTGAACCAATCGCATCTCAAATATGTTAACTGGTTAAATCTCGGGAATATTTGCAAGGACCATGAAGTTGAGATGTGGTCGGAGCCTTTCTGGGGAATGCTCCGGAAATACGCGCAAATCATGGCCAGCGGCAGGCAAAATACTTTCTGGTTTATATGGAGTGATTTTTTCAGATTCAATCCGGATGGCAGTGTAGCCGAATTTTACGAACAGCGCCTCAACCGGTATATCAGTACATTTCTATCGGAAGGACTAACGACTATTCAGGGTGCGCCCTTTGCCAGCAGGCGCAACTGGGAGTCCGATGCATTTCTGGTGGCTGTGCCCACTGCAGAAAAAAAGGAGATCCCGGCAGTTTCCGACGAGGGGCGGAATATTATCCGGTCGATGGCTGAACCAATCATCGCCCTGATGAAGAAGAACGAATGGGAAGCTAAATGGTACCAGGGTGTATTTGATGAACCTACTGATGAATATGTTGACCGGTACAAATCAACAGTAGCTTTTTTGAAATCCATGAAGCCTGATCTGAAAATATTAGAAGCCACTATGACGGTAAGCCTAGCAGGTGTTGTTGACTGCTGGTGTCCGCAGGTCCAGGAGTATCAGAAGAATTCTTCCTTTTTCGTCGAAAGGCAGAGAGCTGGCGATCAGGTCTGGGTTTACACCTGCCTTGTTCCCGGGGGGCCGTGGATTAACCGTTTGGTGGATCAGGAGCGGCTTCGTCAGGTTTATGTTGGCTGGGCATGCGCAAAATACAACCTGCAGGGATTCCTCCACTGGGGACTGAATATGCACAGCGGCAAGCCCTATGAAGAGTTGGTGAGAATGCACGGCGGA
This sequence comes from uncultured Bacteroidota bacterium, assembly GCA_903832165.1. Lineage (GTDB taxonomy): Bacteria > Bacteroidota > Bacteroidia > Bacteroidales > UBA12481 > UBA12481. The sequence continues at coordinate 1,950 of CAILAQ010000603.1, forward strand.
CCAACAAATTACCTACCTGCAGGCGATTCACATATTATATATCCGGGCAAGAACGGTCCGATTTCTAGCCAGCGTTTTGAGGCTCACCGCATCGGCATGGAAGATTATGAACTGCTCTTAATGCTCAAAAAACAAAAACCGGAAATGGCCGCCAAACTGATCAACAAGCTTTTTCAGGCTTTCGACCAGTATGACAAAAACATAAGCGATTACCGCGCGGTCAAACAGGAATTACTCACTTTGCTTACCGGATCAACAATTTAAATATGACTTCTATCCCTTTTTCTCCTGATTACCGGAATATCCTTTCTGTATTAAACAACTGCCGTCCGGCAAGATTGCCATTATACGAACATGCCATTGATCCTCCGTTTATCACGAAGACCATAAATAAAGAGCTTCATCTGCAGGCTGGAAACGCTGCTGATTATGAAGAATATTACCGCACCATCAGCAGGTTCTGGCAGGATATGACCTATGATTCCTTTGCCTATGAAGCAGCGATTTGCGAGATACTGCCGGGTCATGGAGCGATAAATGGCGGCATATCGGGTCCGATTCAAACCAGAGCTGATTTCGAGCGATATCCCTTCGATGAATTCCCTGAACTCTACTGGAAAACCTATACTCCGCATCTGGAAGCCATCAGGAAAATTTTACCATCAGGCATGAAAGTATGGGGCGGCTGCGGTTATGGCATTTTTGAAACCAGCGAAGATCTTGTCGGATTCGAAAATCTGGCAGTCATGCAATATCTTGATCCCGATCTGTTCACCGACCTTTATAAAAAGGTTGGTGATCTATTTGCCACCCTCTGGACTGAAATGGTGCGGCGCTACTCCGACATCTTTGTCTTTTTCAGGATGGGCGATGATATAGGATTTAAAACATCAACTTTTTTTGAACCCGACGTCATCAGGCAGCACCTTATTCCTCAGTACAAAAGGGTTATCGACATTGTTCACGGAGCGGATAAGAAATTTCTTCTTCACAGTTGTGGAAATATTTTTCCGGTGATGGACGACCTGATTGAGGCGGGTATAAATGCCAAACATTCCAATGAGGATCAGATTGCCGCTTTCGACGAATGGATAAGGCTTTACTCAGGACGGATCGGCCTGATGGGTGGTATTGACGTAAATGATCTCTGTCTGAACTCCTACGATGATATCTTTAAAATGGTGAAAGAAAAAGGAGCGCGTTACAGGCAAAGCGCAGGAGGGTTCGGATTGGGATCGGGAAATTCAATCGCAGGATACATTCCGGTGGAGGGATTTATGGCGATGGTGGATGCGGCGAAGGCTATCCGAAGAGATGAGACAATGTACTAATGTGCGAATGTGCCAATTTGCCAATTCGATAATTCGATAATTTGCGAATTGGATGATTGAAAACCGATATCAATAGCCTCCGGTTTCAACCGGAGGACAATTTATAATAAAAATGAAAACAGGTGCTGTTAGGTTTATTTTGATTTTGAGTTTTGCAATAGGTGGATTGACCGCTGTCAGCGCTCAGGAAAACGACATTCTGACAAAAACTGCTGCCTATAATGTTATCTGGGATACACCCTCTGTTAATTCACTGGGATCGATGCCTTTGGGAAATGGCGATATCGGGATGAACGTATGGGTGGAAGGCAATGGCGACCTATATCTCTATTTGTCGAAAACCGATGCCTGGAGCGAAAACGGTCAGTTACTGAAGCTTGGAAAAATCAGGATCAACCTTGAACCTAATCCATTTTTATCAGGGAAAGCCTTTCGGCAGGAGCTAAAACTCACTGATGGTGAAATAGTAATTCACGCCGGGAAAGCGTCTGAGGAGGTAGTCATAACTCTTAGAGCTGATGCCAATCATCCTGTGGCAGAAATACAGGTAGCAGCAAAAAAGCCTGTCAGGGTAAAGGTTGAGCTCCAGCCATGGAGAACCGCCAGGAGAGCCATGACAAATAAAAATGAACTTGTAAGTGCTTATGGAATTGAAGAAACTGATGGTAACCCAATCATTCAGGAGCCTGATCATTTTCTTCCCGCGGCCGGCAACAGGATCACCTGGTACCACCGCAACGACCGTTCGGTATGGACCGCAAATATGAAGCTTCAGGCGCTGGATGAATTTGCAGATCACTCGAATGATCCGCTCTTCTACCGGACTTTCGGTGCATGCATTGAAAGCAAGGAGTTAAAGCCGGAATCGGATCTGGTCTTGTCGAGTCAGGCTAAAATTTCGGGTTGCCTGATCTCGGTTTATCCGCTGACTTCGACAGCTATCACAGAGAGTATCTGGACAAACCAGCTGAATTACGGGATAGAAAAAATCAAGGCCATCCCTGTTGAGACCAGAATAAATGCGCACCGTACCTGGTGGGCCGATTTCTGGAAACGGAGTTATATTTTTGTTTCCTCAGCCGACCAGAAAGCCGGTGAAAGCACAGCAACCATAACCCGGGGTTATATCCTGCAGCGATACTTAAACGCCTGCAGCGGAAGGGGAGGATCGCCCATAAAGTTTAATGGATCGATCTTTACGGTAGATACTTATGCCAGAAAAGAATACAAAGGTTTCGATGCCGATTTTCGCCTTTGGGGTGGTCCGTTCTGGTTTCAGAACACCCGCCTGCCCTATTGGTCGATGCTTGAAGCCGGAGATTTTGAGATGATGAAGCCGCTGTTTGAGATGTACCTGAAGGCACTTCCACTGCGTCAATTTGCGACAAAAAAATATTACCGGCATACAGGGGCATTTTTTCCGGAAACCATGAATTTCTGGGGCACCTGGACCAATGCTAATTACGGTTCAAAACGGAATGGAATGCCTGATGGCCTGACTGAAAATACCTACATCCGCTATTATTGGACCGGCGGCCTCGAATTATCGCAGATGATGCTGGATTATTATGATTTTAAGCAATCCAAAACCTTTGCGAAAGATACACTCCTGCCCTTTGTCACAGAGATTCTTGAGTTTTTCGACAAGCACTGGATGAGGGATATTGAGGGAAAAATCCTCTTTACGCCCGGTCAGGCACTCGAAACTTTCCAAACCGCCGTAAACCCAACGCCTGATGTGGCAGGATTAAGATTTTTAACTGCCAAAATGCTTGAACTGAAAGGAGTTGAAATCAGTCCTGATCGCAGGAAACAATGGGAAAATCTGCTCACCTCAGTGCCGGACATCCCACTTCGCACCATCAATGGCGAAAAAGTTATTGCCCCGGCTGCATTGTCGGCTCAGGAAGCAAATATTGAGAATCCCGGTTTATATGCGGTGTTTCCTTTTCGCCTGTATGGAGTTGGAAAGCCGGATATCGATCTGGGCATCAGCACTTTTGTTAATCGGAAAAATCGATCAAACATAGGATGGCAGCACAGCTCCATCCAGGCCGCCATGCTCGGTTTAGCCGGCGAAGCATCTTCACTTGTACTCGACAAGTTTTCCAACAGCGACAAGGAGTGCCGGTTCCCGGCATTCTGGGGACCCAACTACGACTGGAGTCCGGATCAGGATCACGGGACCGTAGCCATGACTGCTCTCCAGCGCATGCTACTGCAATATGAAGGCGACAAAATGATCACCTTTCCGGCATGGCCAGAAGAATGGAACGTAGAGTTCAGGTTATTCGGAACAGGCAACCGCATTGTTGAAGGCAGCTCGAAGAACGGCAAACGAGTTTCGAAGACAATTTGACAATTTGACAATGTGCTAATGTGACAATTTGCTAATGTGACAATGGCAAGACGGAATTTCTATCTTTAGCGCCGATTATCAATTAAGAAATGGGCGTTTCGGTCAAAAGATATCTGATTACCGCGGTTGGGATGCTGACCGGTTACCTGGCGATGGCACAGGATTACGACAGTGTGAGGCTGGCGCGTTTGCCGAAGCTCACCATGCCCGCTTCATTAAAGACATCAGGACTGCCGTACAAGGTTGATAATTCGCGCACCAAACATTTTCCGCCGATATTCACGCAATACGGGTACAGTTGCAATCAGTCCGCCTCTATCAGCGTTGATTTTACCTATGAGCTGAATACTTTGCGGGACAAGGACGCCTATTATGAGGAAAACAGGCTGCCACCCTTTTTCACCTGGAACATGATGAATTCAGGCAATACCGATACCGGCGTTTCCTATTTTGAAAGCTGGGATCTGGTACGCGCGATCGGGTGTCCGAACTGGACGGATTACGGCATCTCTTTTATTAACGCCACCCGCTGGATGAATGGATATTACGGATATTACCGGGGCATGCAGAACCGGGTGGAGGATATTTATTCTATCGATGTAAGTAAGGAGGCTGGTCTGCTCACACTGAAGCACTGGCTGTATGATCATCTTGGGGATTATCGGCCGGGAGGAGTAGCCAACTTTCAGATTGCCACCCTCGACCTGAAGTTCCTTCCATTACCGGCTGGTACCGAAGATGCCGGAAAGATCATGGTCCCATATTTTGGTTTTGCCGTTGGACATGCCATGACTTTTGTCGGTTACAATGATTCGGTCAGATACGATTTCAACAAGGACGGGAGGTACACCAACAACGAGGATACCAATGGAGATGGCCTCGTAAACATGTCTGACTGGGAGATCGGCGGGCTCATCTGTGCTAACACCTATGGAACAGAATGGGGCAGCGAAGGAAGGGCATATGTTCCTTATCGCATACTCCCCCTGCATCCCGATCAGGGCGGAATCTGGATGAAATCAGTGGTAGTTGCCAAACCACACAAAAGCTATAAACCTCAGGTTACTATACGCACAGGCATAAGGTACAGCGACCGTTCGAAGCTTTGGATCACAGCGGGTGTATCTCAAAATCCCGATGCCACCGAGCCACAGTTTATTCTGGATAAGCCGGTATTCCGGTACCAGGGCGGAGCACAGCCCATGCAGGGCCAGGGACCTCCGGATGCCGATCTGATTGAAATCGGACTTGATGCCACACCTCTTCTCAGCCATATCATAAGCGGCAAGCCAGCAGCGTTTTTTTTGGTGGTTTGCGAGAAAGATCCTATTGAAACCAGCTCCGGAAGCATAAAATACTATTCTGCAAATGAATACTACCGGGAGGAGAACGAGCATCCGGGAAGCAGGCGTGACGTTCAGATAAATCAGCCTTACCTGGCTTTGCCTGTTATCTTTTCTCCCACATTTAACGCGCCGGAAATCACAGCCATCCAATTACCCGGTGCAAACACCGGAATGGGCTATCAGGAGCAGCTGAATGCATCCGGGGGTGTGACTCCATATAAGTGGGGCTCCATGCAAGACAGCTATAATGAAGAACGGTTTGA
>CAILAQ010000604.1 GCA_903832165.1 uncultured Bacteroidota bacterium
CGCTAGTCTGCTTTCAGCATGAAAAATAAATCCAGAAAACACAGAGACCGGATTTCGGACTGTTGTTTTAAAATCCGGAATCCGGGCTATAAAATATGGCAGACTTTCAACGGACAATTCTATAGCCAGCGGAAGGTTTTTAAATGAAGTTCCGAGAAAAAAGTTCCTGACTTTCGGATTATAAAGTTCCGTTCCTAGAACCGCAAACCCAAGAATAATGATGACTGCCCGGAAATTCATCTGAAATCCGGCCAAAAGGCCATTAACCAGAACATTTTCACCCGTTTGGGCCTTCGTAAAAACAAATGCTGTGATCAGGGTAATGACCACAAAGAATATCCAGAATTTTGGTTTCGATAACTGGCGTAATGCCCGTTTATATCTGAAGGCCCAGACAATGACAATGCCAGTGATGATCGGACTCCAGACCATCCACCGGGTATAGCTCAATAAAAGCATAGAGCCGATGATCAGTAAGAAATCAGCAAGTAGCCATAAAACGGAGTAATTAAAGGCATCCACCGGCTTTTTATCAACCTTCGTGAATGAATTACGCTCTGTTCCTGGTAAGGGAGTAACGGTGTCCTTTAAAGCTTTCCGCCCAACCCTGATTCCGATGAGGCCGGCTAAAATTCCAAATAAAATATCGGCGATCAATAAAATGATGATGGGAAGCCAGACAATATCGGTTTTCAGGTGAAGCTGCTTTTGAGCCATGCGAAGCAAATCAGTATAGACATCCACTATGCCGGCTCCGTAGAATATTACATAATTGGCGATCTTCTGAAAGAGATTCCAGGTCATGGCCATCATGGAACCAAGCAGATAACCCGGAATAGTTCTGCCCAACAACCTGACAAATAATTCGAGCAAAAGCGATTCGCTGAAGATGGCAACCATCGGCCCGAAAATCACCGCACTTGGTGAGAGGGTCTTCAGCATTGCACAAATCAATCCGGCCCGCCAGAACAGGCCTTTCTCCCTCCACCGGTAACTGATGGAGATCAGTATGATCAATCCGATGGCCGTTAAGACATTACCGGAGAATGGCACTTTCAGATTATGCAGAAAGCTGCCCAGAACAATCTCCGATGCTGCCCATATAGTCCCGATGATGGATGCCTTGATCCATTTTTCGCTTAATGCCGGTTTAATCATAACCAATTAATATTCAGATAATAAGATCATCTCTCAGGATGCAAATCTTTTGGGCACAATAGTTGAAAAGGTGATATCCGGCGCCTGCTTCACTGACAATATCAAAAAGAATATCAGGTTTAATAATTTGAGTGGCACCTATAATCCTGACCTTATTTGCAAATAAAACATCCGGTATGATACTGCTCGAGGGTCCGGTAACAATGACCATCGCCTGTTCGGGAATAGCCGAGAGCAAGCCGTCGATCGTGTTGTTTACCAGGGTTAACCCTGTAATGATGACGATGTCCGTATCAGGCAGGATTTTGGGATAATCGTCGGCTGGAACATAGAACTTTTTCTGATCCGGCTGAAGCGCATTTTCATTTAATTCCAGAACGTAAAGCCGGTTATTGGTATTTGAAATTTTCCGGATATAGGACTGAAATGCACCGACAACGGTAATCGTTTGATTTCGGGTCAGATCCAGCAGATCGATGGGATCACAGTTATTGACAATCTTGTAAGATCCTGAGGAAATCAGGTTTGAACTGATGGCATTTAATGTGGCCATTTTCAGGGAGAGGAGAATGTTTGATTCTTTTTCGATTTCAAACAGGCTGGAGACTTTTTGGCCTTTGATTTTTGAAGGGGTGAAATCACCGAAATCGCGGTTCTCTTTTAAACTGAAAGGATGGTTGTCAGTCAGGGAGGATGCAACGCCAAAACTATTATCAGACAACTTGATAGCGGTAAGAAACAGTCCGATTCTAATATCTGCAATTGTCAGATTATCAAAATCCACTCTCCTGGATGCTCTTAATATACGGTATGTTTGGTTTACGATCATTTTCGATAAATTGCCTGGCTGGTATTTCACTAATCAGCAAGTGGGGCAAATATAAACGAATATCCTAACGGACAAAATGATCGAAGGGGGGTATAAAAAATAACCAACTCTTTGGTAGATATACTTTAAGGAAACAAAAATCATAGTTTTATGAAAATTCCGTTTGGATATTTGGAACGCTCCATTTTTTCGATTTTTGGAGTTCGGGATTTGTTGAAACGCAAACGGTGTGATTAATTTATGGACAGAGATCATTTAGCAGAAGCATTGGAATTGTTCAGATCGGGTTTTCATTGTTCGCAGGCCATCTTAGCGGCTTTCACTGAGGAAACAGGGCTCCCGCGTGAGACTGCACTGAAGATTGCCTGTCCCTTTGGTGGAGGTATTGGCGGATATGGGAGAACCTGCGGAGCACTAACCGGAGCCATTATGGTGGTTGGGCTCAAATACGGAAGTACCGATCCCAAGGATCTCGATGCCAAAAGGTTATCCAGGGAAAAAACCCGGGAACTGATTGAAACTTTCGAGCGCGTTCATGGAACGAGCATGTGCAATGATCTGGTCGGTTTCGACCGGAGCCATATGTCAGGTGCAGAGCTCATGGCTATGCTTCCGCAATTCCATAATACCTGCCCGAAATTCCTGGAAACCGTAGTTACTTTTCTTGAAGAAGAATTATAAACAATTAAAATAGACAGTTTTATGAACCTGAGAAAGATGTGGCTCAATATCAATGGTGCAAATCGCATGATCATTTGCAATCCGGAAAAGGATACCCTGGCTGATGTGATCCGCCGTATGGGACTGACTGGAACCAAAATCGGCTGCAACAAGGGGGTCTGTGGTTCCTGTACCGTCATATTAAACGGAAAACTGACCCGCGCCTGTACGAAGAAGATCAGCAAAACAGATGAATACAGCCAGATTTTAACGATTGAAGGCATTGGAACCCCGACCAACCTGCACCCCATCCAGGTTGCCTGGATGAATTGCGGCGCCGTACAGTGCGGTTTCTGCGTGCCGGGTTTTCATCGTTTCCTCCTATGCGCTTCTGATCGAGAACAACAATCCCACCCGCGAGGAGGTCCGCGATTGGTTCCAGAAGCATCGTAATGTATGCCGCTGTACAGGTTACAAGCAAATTGTTGATGCGGTTATGGTTGCCGCAAAGGTTATGCGCGGTGAAGCTACCATTGAAGAGATCTCCTTTAAGAATCCAACAGACGGTGAGTATTACGGCAAGAAGGTAGTAAGGCCTACAGCCCTGGCGAAAGTTTGCGGTCTCGCTGATTACGGTGACGACCAGGAACTCAAGATGCCTGCTGAAAGTCTGAAAGTGGTGATGGTACAGCCTAAGGTTGCCCATCACGCTAAAATTCTGAAAATTGATACCGAAGAAGCTGAAAAAATGCCCGGTGTGGTTAAGATTATCACTGCTAAAGACATCAAAGCCGCCGGAGGGTCAAATATCATGGCTGAGGGGCACTTCCACGAACGCACTACCATTATGGTTCCCAGCCGTAGTGTTCTTTGTGAGGATAAAATCTACCGGTATGGTGATGTGGTAGCCCTGGTTTGTGCAGATACTAAAGATCATGCCCGGGCCGCTGCCGCCAAAGTAAAGGTGGAAATTGAAAAACTGCCAGAATACCTCGGTTACCTCGACGCAGTTATGCCGGATGCCATGCGCATTCACGAAGATACTCCTAACATTTTCGCCATGCAGCCCGTCCTGAAGGGTGTCGGACTGGATGAACCAGCGAAAGTTGCTGAAGTAATTGATAATTCGGCATTTAGTGCAGAAGGGAGTTTCTTCTGCACCAGAGAGCCTCACCTTTCCATTGAGGGCGACACGATTCAGTCCTATTTCGATGAAGATGGTTTTCTGGCCATCCAATGTAAATCCCAGGGTGTATATTCATCCATTGGCCGTATCGGTAATTCCGTTGGTGTTCCAAAAGACAAGATCAGGATCATCATGAACCCGACAGGTGCCAGTTTCGGCTGGTCGACAAATGCGGGCGACCTTTGCCTTGCAGCAGCCGCCACCGCAATAACCAAAATGCCGGTGGCTTTGTCGATGACGTATGAGGAGCATCAGCATTTTTCAGGAAAGCGTCGTCCGTGTCATTCCAACGGACGCGTGGGCTGCGATGAAAATGGTAAAATAACGGCTACTGAATTCGAATTTGGCATGGATCAGGGTGCCTATACCTTTGGCGGAGATGATATCATAACCAAACAGGTGCGCTTTGCTTTCTTCCCATACAAAGTTCCCAATGTGGCCGGTCTTTCACGCATTGCCATCACCAATCACAATTTTGGCACCGCTTATCGGAGCTACGGTTCTCCGCAAGCTTTCACGATGAGCGAGGCACTGATGGATATGCTGGCTGAAAAAGCTGGCATTGACCCGTTCGAATTCCGATGGAGGAATATTGCCCGTTCAGGCGATACCAACATTAATAGTCGCCCGTTCAGGTTATATCCGATGGAAGAGATGATGAATAAGATGAAACCGCTTTATGATAAGGCTGTTAAGGAAGCCAAAGAAAAGGATACTCCGGAAACCCGCCGCGGCGTAGGTCTGGCCTGGGGAGGTTTCAATGTAACGGAGGGAGCAACCGATAGTGCAACCATTCATCTGGAGCTCAATCCGGATAATACCATAACGAAATTTGATACCTGGCAGGAACTTGGTCAGGGAGGTGATATCGGTTCTGTAATGGTGACGCTGGAGGCTTTAAAACCCCTCGGCATAACTCCGGAACAGATCAAGCTGGTACAAAGTGACACCAAATTTTGCCCGGACAGCGGAATGTCGGCAGGCAGCCGTTCCCACTACATGAATGGACATGCCACCATTATTGCAGCGGAAAAGTTGATGAAAGCCATGCAAAAAGAAGACGGGACTTACAGAACCTATGATGAGATGGTAAAAGAAGGTCTACCAACCAAATACGAAGGAAAATATATGACCATCGTAACGGAAGGCCTGAGCCGCCTCGACCCCAATACCGGTATCGGAGATCCCACGCCGGCGTTTACTTATGCCCTGAATATGGCAGAGGTAGCCGTTGATACGAAAACAGGAAAAACCACAGTAACCCGATTTGTTTGTGTTGCGGATGTCGGCAAGATTGGAAATATCGATGCGGTGGACGGCCAGGCATATGGCGGTATTTCACACAGCATTGGTTTTGCACTTTCCGAAAATTACGAAGATGTGCTCAAGCACACCAACATTGCAAACAGCGGTGTTCCTTACATAAAGGATATACCGGATGAAATTCAGGTTATCTATAATGAGACTTACGACAGAACCGGGCCCTTCGGATCATCAGGTGCTTCAGAGGCGTTTCAGGCATCCGGTCACGTTGCTGTTTTAAATGCCATTTACAATGCCTGTGGTGTAAGAGTACACGAGATGCCGGCCACCAAGGAAAAGGTCAAGGAAGGGATTGATACTATTGCAGCAGGAGGCAAGGTGCAGCCGCCAAAGAAATATTTCCTGGGTTCCGATTTGTATGATGAGCTCGAAAATATCCAGGCAAATCCTGTTCCTTACGGAGGCATCGATTTCTTTAAACCTTTGGGCGGAGTCGAAGGCGAGCGGTTCTTCTAGCAAACAACTATGGCCTATACGCACGATATTGTTGCAGACTGTCTGCAGTTTGAACGGGCATTCTGCACTGCAGAGTGCCCGTTTAATCTGGATGTATGTGATTTTGTCGGAAAATTGCAGCAAGGCCGGTATAATGTGGCATACCGGACCTACCAGAATACTGTCGGTTTTCCCGGCATTGTTACGGCACTCTGCCCCGAACCCTGCAGGCTGGTATGCCCCATGAAGGGTGAGGGTGGCGCCATTTCCATCAAATCGCTGGAAAAAGCGGCGATGGATTATGCCCGTAATCAGAATCCGGATCAGTACAACATGCCGCTCAAGGATAAGAGAGTGGCAATCATCGGAGCCGGTATCAGCGGGTTAGCCTGCGCGCTCCGGCTCACAACCCGAAAATACAAGGTCACCGTTTATGAGAAATCGAACGTTATAGGCGGGCACCTGCATAGTTTGCTTCCGCCGGAAGTTTTCCTGAATGATATCAAACAGCAGTTCATGCATGAGGAGTACGATCTTCGTCTCAATACGGAAATCATCAGTCTGGATGAGCTGGATTTTGACGCCCTATACATCGCAACCGGCGAGGGGGGAAATGATTTCGGCTCTGCTTCCGGTCAGGGTATTGTTTTTTCAGGCGGCTCACTCACCGGCGCTGATACCATGCATGCCATTGCTCAGGGGCTGAATGCTGCGGGCGAGATCGAGCGCTTTATGAAAACCGGTATCAGAAGTCCACAGGAACAGGTTTCCGGAACCAGACTGACAGTTGATGCTATTCAGATCACCCCGGGCGATGCTGTGCTCCCCGCAAATGGCGCTTCTTATACCAGGGATGAGGCGCTTTCGGAAGCAAAACGCTGCTTAAAATGTGCTTGTGACGCTTGTGTGCGTTATTCTCCCCTGATGAATTATTTCCGGAAATTTCCCAGACGGATCACGGAAGAAGTTGAGGTGACGATACACCCGAGTACCCTGGATGGGAACGGCACCGTTGCCACCCGATTCATCTCCACCTGCAACCATTGCGGTTTGTGTAAGGAGGTGTGTCCTCAGAATATCGATACCGGTGAATTTCTCCTGCAGAGCCACCGCACCATGCATGAAAAAGGCGCCATGCCCTGGGCCTTTCACGATTTCTATCTGAGGGATATGGAGTTTTCGAACATTGATGCTGCGCTGACACGGCTACCTTCCGGATATGATAAAAGCCGGTATGTATTCTTTCCCGGTTGCCAGCTGGGCGCTTCAGATCCGCAGTATGTGACCCGAAGCTATCAGTTTATTAGAGAGCATTTCCCGGATACCGCCCTGATGCTGCATTGTTGCGGTGCCCCGGCAGAATGGGCAGGCGATCAGTCCATTCACGGAAATGTAATCGATAAAATCAAGGCCGACTGGATCAATCTCGGAAAACCGAAAGCCATTTTCGCCTGTCCTATGTGCAAGCAAATGTTCCAACGGTATCTTCCTGAAATAGAGGGTGATTTTCTTTACTCCCTTATGGAGGAAGCTGAAATCCGCCCGGCTGGTAGCTTTGAAGATTTAACCGCCTCGGTATTTGATCCTTGTGCAAGCCGCCATGAGCCCGCTGTACATCAAACGATCCGTGACCTTGCAACAAAAGCCGGATTTAAACTTGATTCCCTTTCATTGGAGGGAAAGCTTGCCAGTTGCTGCAGCTATGGAGGACAGGTGGCCGTAGCCTACCCGCCTTATGCAGACAACATGGTGAAAAAAACCATTGATCAAAGCGAAAATCCATATATCACCTATTGCGCAAACTGCCGGGATATTTTTGCGGCGGCAAAGAAACCAGCCTGGCATATTCTCGACATCCTGTTTGGCCTGGATGATGCAAATCGAACACCACCAACAGTTACGGAGCGTAGAAATAACCGGCTGCTGCTGAAAAAACAGGTTCTTACAGAATTTTGGAAGGAGAATGAAATCATGGAAAAACCCGGATACAGGCTTCTCATTTCGCAGGAGCTCAAAGAAAAGTTGAACAAGGCACTGATTCTGGAATCCGACATGCTTAGCGTCATTGAATACTGCGAGCAAAGCGGAATCAAACTGTATGATCCTGAAAATGAAACATTTTCCGGACATAGGATGATCGGGAAGATGACCTTTTGGGTGGAATATCGGATTAAGGAAGGTTTCGGATTTGAACTTATCAATGCATACGGTCACCGTATGAAGATCGAGGAGATTTGACATGCCGGGGGAAAAAAAACTGATCTGTTTCAAATGCAACAAAGAGCTGCAAATGATTAAAACCGACTTCACTTATCTCGGTCATAATTTCTTTACTGAAATCCCGAAATGTCCGGAGTGCGGCCAGGTTTTCATCTCTGAGGAGCTGGTCAAGGGTCGCATAAATGATGTCGAGATGCAGATGGAGGACAAATAGCCATGCCTGACTGCAGGGTTCTTTATAAAACCTGGAGCGTTTGCCCGGTGTGTCTCAGGCGGCTTCCCGCCGAGCGCGTACAAATCGGCAACGAAGTGTTTCTCCGTAAATCTTGTCCGGAACACGGTTTTTTTGAAACCATTGTCTGGCATGGGCTTTCTGATATAAACGATTGGGTGGGCCCGTTGGAAATTCCTGCCGCTGATAACCCTCAATGTCCGGATGGATGCGGACTCTGCGACGACCACCTTCAGAAAACCTGTTGTGTTTTACTCAATATCACGAACCGCTGTAATCTGAACTGCCGGTTTTGTTTTGCAGATGCCGGCAATGGTAGCGGTGATCCCACATTTGATGAGATCCGCGAGTCACTTTTAAACCTCACGGAAAAGGGCAAAACACTGGTGCAATTGAGTGGTGGCGAGCCGACTATGCGAAATGACCTGCCTGAAATTGTTAAGACGGCGAAGGATGCCGGCGCTAAATATGTCCAGCTTAACAGCAATGGGATCCGGCTTGGTGAAGACAAAGAATTTGTGAGAAAACTGGCCGAAGCCGGACTATCATTTGTATTCATGCAATTCGATGGAACGGATGATGAAATATATCTGGAGCTGCGAAACAGGGCCCTGCTTGATATCAAAAAGAGAGCTATCGATAACTGTTCGGAGTTCAATATCGGAGTAACATTGGTTCCGACCTTAGTTCATGGCATCAATACGCACAATATCGGGGAGATACTCCGATTCGCAGTTTCACAGGCACCCAAGGTCCGTGGCGTGCACTTCCAACCCGTGACCTATATCGGCCGCGTACCGGATAGTTCCCTTAACACAGAACGGTTTACACTTGACCAGCTGATCGCTGAAATACAAAGTCAGACTGGCGGGATTATCAAGGCTGAAAACCTGCTTCCTTCCTCCTGCGATCATCCCCTTTGCGGTTTTCATGGTGATTTTTTGATTGACCGGGATAATGTGATCCCTCTTCTGAAGCGTGAAAAAATGGAAAAGAGTTGCTGCTGCACACCAGGATCGGCAGATATGAACAGGGAGTTTGTTGCAAGGCGCTGGCAAAGACCGCCCGCTGATCAATCCGTAAAAGATTCATGCTGTGGCGATGTTCACGATATGGAATACTTCCTCAATCGGGTCAAAACGCACGGTTTCACCGTTACGGCAATGGCATTTCAGGATGCAGGCAATCTCGATTTTTCGCGCCTTCGGAACTGCAGTCTACATGTGTACGACAAAGGGAAATTTGTACCATTTTGCGCCTATTATCTAACAGGATGGGAACAATAAAGAATGCA
>CAILAQ010000605.1 GCA_903832165.1 uncultured Bacteroidota bacterium
AAGATATTGTTTCAAAATTCTGGCCAGCGCGTCCCTATCGATCGGTTTGGTAATAAAATCATTCATGCCGGCTTCCAGGCATTTTTCCTTTTCTCCCTTTATAGCGCCGGCGGTCAGTGCAACGATCGGAATCCGGCCGCCCTGAATCAACTCATATTCCCGGATCTTCAGCGTTGCTTCGATACCGCTCTGTTCAGGCATCTGAACATCCATCAGTATCAGATCGGGATTTAATGTTATTGCCATTTCAATTGCCTCGGTACCACTTTTTGCTTCCATAACGGTGGCCGAAGGAATCATTTGCCTGATTAAAGTTCTTGCCAGAACCCTGTTTAATGCAACATCTTCAGCAATCAGAACAACTGGTGACCTTCGGCTTGAAATATCAATGGTTAAGTCCTGGAGAGTCTTATGGATTTTTCTTAAAACTCCGGCAGGCTGATTCTGAATGCAGCTCAGGTAAGCAAGCAGTTCCGTGCTCTTCACCGGCTTTGGAAGAAAGTAGCTGACACCCAGCTTCCTCCCCTCCTTGTGGACCTGATTATCCTCCGATGAGTTACGCATCAGGATAACAGGTTGTGCCTCAGGGGTCAGTTTTAAATCTTCCCGAATCATCCTGATGGTTTCCATGCCATCTGGATCCGGCATTTCATGATCAACCAGAATCACATCAAAAGGGCCATTTTTTTCGATATAGCTCTGTGCAGATGCACTCGTAGTCAGGCCGAAAAATTCAATATCCCAATTTTTAAATATTTTCTCCAGTATCCTGATACTACTAACATTGTCGTCAATGACCAAAACCCGCGACACGTCAGCCAGAGATGGAAAATCAGGCTTTTCTCCATCATCAGACTCCGCGATCAGTGTAAAAAAGAAATCTGAACCTTTACCTGCTATACTGTCAATTTCAATTTTGCTGCCCATTTTTTCCGCGAGCATATTTGAAATTGTCAAACCGAGGCCAGTCCCGCCAAATTTACGTGTTGTGGAATTATCAGCCTGAGTGAACGCTTTAAAAAGAAGCTTTTGATTTTCCTTACTGATCCCAATGCCGGTATCCCTGATCGAGAAGCAGAATGCTCCCTGAGTATCATTTTGTTTAACAAAGTTGACTTTTATCTCCACCTCACCTGTTTCTGTGAATTTTACCGCATTGCCTAAGAGATTAACCAGGATCTGCTTCAGGCGCATCGGGTCAACCATGGCAAATCGGGGAACATTATCCTGGATATTCAACAGCAGTTCGAGTCCCTTTTTGGAAGTATGGTACTTGATAATGTCGATAGTTTGCTCTGCCAGTTCAATGATATCGGTTCTGATTATGTCGAGCTCCATTTTCCCGGCCTCTATTTTCGACAAGTCGAGTATATCATTGATGATGCCCAATAATGCATGGCCTGAAGTATTGGCATTTTCAGCATACTGCTTTTGCATATTGTTCAGGGAGGTTTTCAGCAGCAGGTCGGTAAAACCTATAACGCCGTTCAGTGGAGTTCTTATTTCATGGCTCATATTGGCCAGAAATTCTGATTTTGCCTGACTGGCGATATCAGCTTCCTTTTTAGCATTCAAAAGCGTAGTTTCTACAGCTTTCTGCTCTGTAATGTCCCAGTTAGTACCAATCATTTTCAGAGGCTTGCCGCTTTCATCGCGTTGAACAGTGGCCAAAGCTCTGATATTACGGATAGTGCCATCCGGCCAAAGCACCCTGAACTCGGTATTGAATTCCTTTTCACCACGAATGGCCATTTGGATCTCCTTGTCGCTCATTGCAGAATCATCCGGAAATATTCCAGACAACCAGGTATTGTAAGCAACTCTGAATCCATCATGATCCATGCCATAGAGGGTAAACATCTGCTCATCCCAGATCAGCTGACTATTTTCCAGATCCCATTCCCAAACCCCAACTCCGCCGGCGCGCACCGCCAGTGCCAGGCGCGTGCTTAATTGTTTCAAAGTATCCTCTGCTTCCTTGCGCTCTGTTATGTCGTGGGTTATACCAACGATGCCGGTAATTTTAGCATTCCTGTCGAGCAATGGCACCTTTGAACACAAAAGATGATGGAGTTTTCCTTCCTTATCAAGCAGGTTCCCTTCAATATTCAGAATTGGTTTTAAATTTCGAAAAACGATCTCATCCTGCGCGTAAGATAGTTTTGCTGCTGCCTCCGGCAATAATTGAAAATCAGTCTGACCAATTAATTCCTCCTCGGTGGTTTTCCCAGCCAGCTGAACCTCTTTTGGGTTGGCAAATATTTTCTGTCCGGTTAAATTTTTTACATAAACCGCATCAGGAATCAGATCGATGATAGTCCGGAATAGTGCACGTTCGTTGAGCAATGCTTCTTCCATTTGCACACGCTCTGCTACCAGTTTAATGAGTGAATCAACCAGGTAACTGCCGTCAGGGATGATGCCATCATTTTCGGCTAAAGCATCCTGATCAGGAGGGGTTAGTGCATAAATGGCTTCTTTTATCTTGTTTAACGTTTCTTTCTGCGCTTCCGCAGCCTGCTTTTGTTTCAGAAAGGCATCCCGAAGTTCCTGTGAACTGATTTCGATTGAATTTTGAAGCAGTTGACTGTCATCGTCAAAATCGATATAGGTTTCATTAATTTCATCAATGAATCCTTTAAGCTCCTCCGGAAGATTATCAACTGACCCGAAATGCCTTTTCAATTGGCGAGCCAGCAGCTTATTCATTCTGGTTTCCATCAGGGTCAAATGTTAAACTTCCTTAAACAAGGTTATCGTCATAGTTTGATTATGCAGCTCACAATGCTGTTCGAACGGTTTTGTCGGACAAATTTCGCCATAGGAATAGAACCCGGTAATAGCAGTGCCATTGCCCAGAACTTCCCTGATTACCTCAAGTTCCTCTTCCACTTTCTGTTTCAGAACCAGTTTTCTTCCAACACAGCTGATCAGTATGGCAAGATCAGGAGTTGAGTTTCGGAGACTGACCATAGACATTTCCGCAGCATCACTGGCACCATCCACCAGCCGGTTGGTATTTGCCTTCATCAGCCTGATATTTTCACCTTGCGGAATATCTCCTGCAAAAACCATGCTTCCATCGCTTTCATTGATGGATAAAACGGTACGAACAATGGCTGTTTCTGAGTTATTGGGACGAAAACTGATGGGAAACAACAAAGCTGAAGCAGGAAGATCGGCCACATGAGTACCCAGATATTTCTTATACAAATCCAATGCGGGTTGTCCGTCAACTTCATACAGGATATTTCCTTTGGATCGTGTAACCTCCCGATCCACGCCAAAAGAGTCCCAGCCTCCCATCGATCCGTACCCAATCTGCAAATCCTTTCCATAAAATCCAATGGCCAGAACCAGATTTTTAACACCTGCCTGGTTATGGACTATAACGGTTTCTGCGAAGCTGGCCTGATCACCTGCCAAACCTCCTGTCACGGAGATTTTGTTATTCAGTGTAGTATTGATGCCGTCTGTTAGTTCGCTTCCATTTATATTCAATCCTTCTGATAGGATCATGACGTGCACGAGCCCCTCTTTATCCAGTTTTTTGACAAGATTCCGCCCGACAATAGTGCTGTCCTCCATTGAAGTGACTTGCTCCCTTGCAATTTGAATATGAGCTTTTTCAAAAAAGACGGCAGTGCAAATGATGTGATTATTGAACACCTGCTCTCCGAAAATTTCGCCTGAGGTTGAACACCCAACAATCTCTGCTTCGGGATACCGATCCTTCACATAATCAATGTGCCGCTGTTCTTTCAGCAGATCCTTATTGCCAAATAAAAAAACCAGCTTTGCCTGGTTTCCCGGATTATTTTCACTTTTCTTAACCCAGCCAAGGGCTTCGGAATAAATACTTTGCTCGGTTTTCATACTCAAATGGATAAGGTGGATCTGCAAAGATCTTGTAAGATAATAAATTGATTAATTGAATTAATTGCATTAACAAATATTTTGCAGAAGAGTTGAAATCTGCTTGGGGCTGAATGATATTGACAATTCAAAAACTAAATAAAGCAATCAAATCTTCGGGTAATATCCGGCTAAAAGTGTTGCTATATCTCTGTAAGGGGAAATTTTCTTAGCTTTGAATAAACTATAAAAAAATGAAAAAACTTTTAATAATTGCCACTTTACTATTATGTTTTGGAGCATTAAAAGTAGCCGGACAGTCGAATGGAATTAAAATTGACAAGTGGCTGGTTGCAGGGTCTTACACCAATGATCAGACCAAAGACCTTTTAGGATTTTCATTTATAGATGAATCTGCGGTTATCCCTTCAGATGGGGAAAAGGCAGGGGATCATGCATGGAAAAAGGTGACTGCATCATTCCTCGACTTCACCAAGCAGAATTTCAAACCAGTGACAAATTGTGCTGCTTATGCCTTCACCTATATCTATGCTCCAACCGAAAAGCTGGCAACTATCCGGTTTGGGTCCGACGATGGTGCTATTATCTGGCTGAACGGCAAAAAGGTTATGGAAAGACTGGTTAAACGATCGCTCGTGGAAAACCAGGATACCCTGTTTGTCCAGCTTGGCAAAGGATGGAACCGGCTCCTGATAAAAGTTGACCAGGGCGCTGTCGGTTGGGAAATGATTTGCTCCATTGCGGCATCTGACATTAAACTTAGCCAGGATCGCCCGGATCCTGCAAGCCTGGCGGTTAACAAAGAATTGGCAATTAACCGGGTATGGGTATCAAAAGTGGGAAAAGATAAATCCTCCCTCTCTTTCGCAATAAGGAATGATCGGTCAATAGCAGTGGGCAATGTCCCCATTGAACTGGCAGATGCCAATGCCGCAAATTCTGCAGATAAGTTTAAGAGCCGGGTCATCAAATTGCAAGTGATCGATAGCTATTCCATTGCAAGTACCAGTTTCGATATGCCACTGAGCACTTTGTGCGGACTATTAAGCCATTCCGGAGCAGTGATCAGAATTTCCGGCAAGGGTGGGACCAATGAGGTTGCCATTGAACCTGAAATTGCTACTGAATTGCTGATGAAAGCTGCCATGACCCCCGAAATTGCAGATCCCGACATCATAAAATCAGCCACTGGTATTTCCTCCGCCATCATGATTTATGGCACAACGGCCGACTTTTCTGCATTAGCCCAAACTGCCCTTGAAAAGATTGCAGCTGGCCGGATCACCGAAATAAAGCCTATTCTGGCATCGATTGAAACGAAAGTTATTGCAGGTGCACCCAATATGCGGGGCGACAGTATATATGTTGTTGGCCATGCGCATATGGATATGAACTGGCTCTGGCCTTATAACGAGAGTGTAAAAATGTTCCAGGATAACTTCCGTCAGGTGATTGCTTTTATGGAACGTTTCCCCGATTACCGGATGCTGCAGAGTCAGGCCACCATTTACCAGCATATCGAGCAAATCGATCCTCCGTTATTCGAAAAGGTTAAGAAATATGTTGCCGAGGGTCGATTTGAACTCGCCGGCGGAATGTGGACCGAGGGTGATTGCAACCTGACCGGTGGTGAAGCGCTTTGCCGTTCCCTGCTGTTGGGGCAGAGGTATTTCCTTGACAAGTTTGGTAAATTAGCCCACGTTGGATGGCTCCCTGATAATTTCGGCCACATCTCCCAATTCCCCCAGATGCTGAAACTCTCGGGTATGGATTATTATTATTTCCACCGATGCGTTCCGTTCATCGGGCCATTCTGGTGGACCGGACCGGATTCTTCAAAGGTTCTTTGTTTTACGAATTACACCTATAACGGCGAAATTACTCCCTCTCTTAAAAATGAGGTCAACCGGATATCGCCCGTTACCCGTAAGATGCTTCATCCAACCGGTATTGGCGACCATGGCGGCGGACCTACACTAAAAAACATCGAGATGATCCATCAATTGGACGCCACCCCCAGATTCCCATCGATCAAGTTTGCCTCCGCGGAAACCTTCTTTAAGGAAACTGCAAAAATGCCGGTAAAACTTCCGGAGCATCGCGGCGAGATGCAGTTCATCTTTGAAGGCTGCTATACTTCCGTTGCCGAAATCAAGGAGAATACCCGTCGCAGTGAGCAGTCGATGTATTCCACCGAGTTCCTCTCGAGCCTCCGCTGGCTGACCGGCGACACCTATCCGGCAGCAGAGCTGAAGGGATTATGGGAAACTGTGGCATTCAATCAGTTTCATGACATTCTTCCCGGGTCAGCAATTTATGAATCCTATCAGGATGCCGTTGCTGACCATAAAATGGTTCAGAAAAAAGCCAATTATATATTTGAATCCGACTTCCGGAAGCTATCCGATGAAATCAACTTCAAGAGCGAAGCAGGACAACCCATCGTAGCCCTGAATATGCAGCCCAGAAAAGGAAAAGTTTTGGTTCAGGCTGAAGTATTTACCCATGAAAAACCAGCATCAGCCGTTCTTTCAGGCTGGGGCGATTATTACGAATATGGTCACGTACGTCCGGTCAACGGCCCGGTAGCCACCGTGATGGTCCGTGATGGATCTGGCAAAACCTATCCGGCCCAGATCATAGGCGGGAAAGCATTCCCTCCGGGATTTCGTTCCACGGTTCAATTTGTTGTGGACAGCATGCCGGCAGGTGGATACCGGACTTTTTATGTTGATGCTTCTATTCCGGGATCAACCGTTGAAGAGATCCCCGAGAAGGACGGGACCTTTGAAACCGAATTCTTTACCGTGACCGTAGATCTGAAAAACGGAGATATCACCGGGCTTAAAGATAAACGCACGGGCAAGGATTACGTATCTGCCAATGGCCGCCTGAACAAGCTTCGTATGTGGATGGAGGCACCTAATGGCATGAATGCATGGACCATTGGCGAGACCAAACAAATCCTGGATATCAGCGATGTGGTGAGCGTAAAAATCATTGAGCGCGGACCCGTCAGGGCAACGATTGAAGTCGTGAAAAAATGGGGCCACTCTAAATTCATCCAGAAAACTTTTATCTATAAAAATTATCCGCGTATTGATTTCGACCTTCAGGCAGATTGGTTTGAGATTGGCGACGGTATAAATCCGGCTCCATTCCTGAGAACCACTTTTGATCTGGCGATTGATAATCCGGCATTTTACAGCCAGGTGCCTTTCGATGTGGTGAGCCGCCCAACAAACGGACAGGAAGTTCCGGCTCAGCAATGGGTTGACCTTTCTGACGGCAAAAATGGCATCGCCTTATTAAACAGGACCAAATTCGGACATTCTTTCGACAAAGGCCAGCTGCGCCTTTCGCTGCTTCGGGCAACATACAGCCCTGATATTTATCCGAACATAGGCGTCAACCACATCCAATACTCACTTTTCCCCCATTCGGGCGATTGGAAATCCGGAGTCTGGGCGGAGGGTGAAAATTTCAATGTACCGGTTTATGCGGCAGAACCACCATCACTGGCCCTGACTAAAGCTCATGCCACGAGAAGGGAAAGTGGATCCCTGATCAAGGTTTTGCCGGCTGAAATTGTGATGAGCGGTATCAAGCAGGGCGAAGATGGCAAGAGCCTGATCATTCGCCTGGCCGAGGTTAACGGCAAGGAAACCGAAGCGGAAATTACACTTCCGGTAGCTGTAAAAAGTGCCAGTCGGGTGAATATCATCGAGATGCCCTTGAAATCAGTTACTGCACCCACTGTCAGCGGACGAACAATTAAAGTGAGGCTGAAGCCGCATGAGATTGTTACTTTGTCGGTGACGAGTGACAGGTGACGAGTGACCGAAGAAGAAGATCGGAAGACGAAAGAAAGATCGATAGATGAAGCTCCAGGGCCAATTTTGAATGTTGAAATCACAAAATTAAAATAGCTCAGAGCGTACTTGACTTTGTAATTTCAGCATTCAAAATTGGTCTTCGAATCTCATCATTGGTCTTCGAATAACAACCTTTCAAACCGGAAGTCACAGCATTTTGCTCCGTTTGCTATGGTTCCGGTGCGACTGTATTTTATGCCAAAGGTTTTAAAATAACCAGGATAAGCAAGGTCATCAGCATAGCAATTTGGGATGCAGCAAAGCTTCGGCAGCGGTGGCATCCATCACCTCGCACATGATACTGAGAGCACTTTCAACGCCAACAACTTTCTTTACTGCAGAGAACATTGCCAGGTACTCCAGCTGCTGATCCAGAAATGCCTGATTCTTCATCCCCCTAGCCCGGAGATCAGATAAATCGATGCGCTTTGATCTATTCAACTCTTTAATAAACCAATAAAACATTCTGATTTTTTGCATTGGTGCCAGATGTCCGAAAACGATTTTTTTCGAAACTTTTTTGATTTTGGCTTTAAATTCGGGATCCCAGCCACCTTCAAAATCACTCATCGCAACACCATAACCCTTGAATTCTTCGATTTTCATAGTATTGAAATTTTTAATTACTGGTCCTCCATATTTGCCGTAACCGGCTTTAGCATAGTCAACTGAAGCACGATGGCAAGTGCCACCGGGATTGCCAGAAAGGCCATATCGCGGCCCAGATTTCCGGAATCGCTCGACTTACCCAATAAGGTAGTGATCAGGGCGCCGGAGAATACACCGGTCAGGTTCATCAATCCATAGCCGGCAGCCCGACGCGATGGGGAAACAAACTGGCACAGGATCGGCATATTATTCGCATCGAACATGCCGAAACCCACCCCGAAAAGGATGGCCCCACAGATTATGGCCGCCAATCCTCCACCGAATCCTATCAGGATAAGAGCAGGAACGGTGAGACTAAGTCCGATAACTCCGGTGAATATCCGTCCCCGGAGATTGGTCCTTATCCATCGGTCGGCCAGCAATCCTCCAAAAATTACTCCGGCCAGGGAGGAGACAGCAATTGTGATGGTTGCCATCGGCCCTGCCTGCGCCATCCCGATATGAAGTTTTTCTGAAAACAGCGAGGGAAGCCAGTTTTTAATGGACCATCCCGGGAAACTCGGCGCGGCAAAATAAAAGAGTATGACCCAGAAACTGATCGTTCCAAGCAGCATACCCAGACTGCTTCTGACGGAAGCAAAGCCTCCGCTTTTAATGGCCGACCGGGTTTTGTGCCTTAACGAAGCTTCCCTGTTTTCGCGAAGGAAGATTATTAATACCAGACTGTATGCAATGCCAATCAGTCCGAATGACCAGAAGGTGGTCTGCCAGGTAAAATGATGAGCCACAGTGGCCCCAAAGCCACCCAAAGCCTGGCCTGCATAGATCCCCGACATGTGAATGCCGATCGCCAGGGAGCGGGTACTACCCTTGTGATAATCAGCAATCAGAGCCAGACCGGCTGGAATATAAAGAGCTTCGCTGAATCCCATCAGGGCACGAAGAACATATAATGTATCATAATTGCCTGCAAAGCCCATCGCCAGAGTTACGCCCGACCAGACACCCAAGCTCCCCACGATGAGCCATTTCCGGTTCACCCTGTCGGCAATCAGTCCGGCCACCGGGCTCATTAAGCCATAAATCCAAAGAAAGACCGCCATCAGCCGCCCAAAATTTTCGGCAGTCTGCAGTTCTGAAATGTCAACCATCATCGATGCTTTCATGGTTGACAGCATCTGACGGTCGAGATAGTTGAGCAGGGCAACGCCCCAAAGCAGGCCTACAACGGTCCAGGCATAACGCCGGCTGCGCTTATCATTATTCATCATTGGATTCTTCCGGTTCCGGTTTCGATCATTTCCAATGTCTTCCATACCTGGTATAATCCACGCGGCACATGGAAACAGCCTTTCCATTTTCCGCCCTTCAGTGGCAATAGCACCTCACCCCTGCGGTTCAGGTAGCCGAACCATTCACCAAATTCCGGATCAGGAAAGTGCGACCAGGTATAATCGTGCACAATTTCAAACCATTTGAGGCATTCCTGATTTCCTGTGAGGTGATAACCTTTTATCAGGGTTATCAGAGTTTCTATATGCACCCACCAGAGCTTCTGGTCCCACTCGAGCTGCTGAGGTGGGCAGCCCTTGATGTCCATAAAATAGAAAATCCCGCCGTATTGGTGGTCCCAGCCATACTCCAGTGTCCGAAGGGCAATATCCACGGCCTTTTCTGCGAGTTTCGTGTTTTTCAATCGTTTGGCAAGATCCAGAATGAACCACATTGCCTCAATGGTGTGTCCGGGATTAATCAGCCGGCCATCAAAGGTGTCGGAAAAAGATCCATCCGGAGTTACATTTTCCGGAATCAATCCGGATTGAGGATCATAAAAGACCTCCATCACCTCCTGGATGCAGTTTTGTATTGTTGTATTTATCTGATCCTCTGTCAATAGATATTCAATTTCCAGCGAGAGGTTACAGAGAATCATGGGCAGGGAGAACCCTTTCAACGGCCTGGTTCCAGGCACAGCTTTATTATAATTACCCTTTGGATTATCACTTTTGCGGAGAATATTTTCGAAAGTGGTTTTCGCAATCCGGGCATAATTGTCATCGCCGGTAGCCAGGCTCAGCTGAGCAAAAGCCATGGTAGCAAAGCAATCAGAAAAAATATTGTAAGGTTGAATAAGAGGATTGCCTTCACGCGTGAGAGAAAAGTACCAGTTTCCCTGTTCATCCCGACCATGCTTTTCCAGATAATCGGCACCATGCAAAGCCATCCGGAGCCATTCCTGATTTTTCTCCACATTGTTATATAACGAAGCGAACATCCATACCTGGCGTGCCTGCAGCCAGATGAATTTATCCGTATCATAAACATTTCCCTTACGGTCGAGGCAGGTGAAAAAGCCGCCAGATACCCTATCAGGAGAATACTTCTCCCAAAATGGGATCACATTAAGCAAAAGCTCATTCCGATATTGCTCCGCCAGTTCCCTGAAATTTATGCTCATTTCAATTCTGATCTTTTATATGGATAACGGCCTTAGTAACCGCTGGGGTGCGGATTCCCGGGCGTATTTCCCCGGATGGAATATATACGGAGTTGCCAAAAATGGCCGCAATGGTTGTAACCTGGCGCGGTCCGGGAATTTCAGCCAACCGGGTTGTTTTTCCTGTAATGGTATTATAATCGAACACTGTACGAAGAAACCCAGGATGGTTCTCCAGTCCTGAATTTTTCTCACGAATCAATTTTTGCTTCTCCTCCTCATTCGCGGTTTTGGCAATAGCATCCAGCAGTTGCTCAGTCCGATTGAATACAAATCCCCGATCACCTCCAAAAAGAATAATATGATTCTTTCCAGCGGCTACTCCAGTACCAGCCGACAATCCAAGCGGTTCACCTGAAGAAGAAACCAATTCACCGGCTTTCGTCCATTTCATTTCTGATGGAGAGTATTTCCAGATATCGGGATAGAATTTTGATATAACACCAGTTTTATTGCGGCCGCCAACAACAAAAACACAGGGCTCCGTGCCATCGCTCTGACTTACTACAACGGCATTCGACAGGGGTACCGGAAGCTTTGGCAGGGTTATCCATTCCAATTCCTCCCGATTCAGGTCAGCTGAATAAAATTCATCAAGTGCACCACTCTTCCCTGCCCCTCCGGCCAGATAAACGATACTTCCAATAAGGGCTGCACCTCCGCTGGTGACAGGTTGCGGCAGTGGGTTGAGCTGTTTTATCCTGATATTTCCCGAGGCATGTTCCAGGCTGATCACCTGACTAAGAGGGCCTGCTTCGTCTTCCCCACCCATGCAAATCAAGCGGTTAGCAAAGGAAACGCATGAAGGGTAAGCCACTGGGTGTGGCAACCGTATTTCAGACTGCTCCCATTTCCCCTCGCCAGGCGAAGGCGCGAGAATAAATATTTCATCATGATAATGTTTTTTACCTCCTCGCCAGGGAACAGAATCACCAAAATTGGCTCCACCGGCAACGATCAGCAGGCCATTGCTGAACCCGACTAAAGCACCAGCTACTCCATATTGAACTGGTTCACCGGAAGCAGGTGGTATCGGGGTAACTTTTTCCCAGGTGATGATTATATCTTTCTGAGCCAATGCAGTATTGCTGATAATTGCCATGATCAGTAGTATTCCGGTGAAAAGCCTGCTTTTCATGATTTCCGGCAAGCGTATTCAAAGAAATTCAATGAATTAAGGTCAATCAGAAGCTTGGTTTTCTCGCCCTCGGAGATCTGGCGGTGAGGCATCCGGACAATCCCGTTGGGCATGCCCAGCTCTTGCATAATTGCCTTACAGGCAGAGATGTAACCGTAGGGAACTATCAGGCGGATAATCCGGATAGCCAGTTTCTGCAGGGACACTGCCTTTTCGCGATCCCCAGCATCGAAAGCGTCGAACATCCGGAAGAACAGTGGCGCCATAAAGTTGTAAGTACTGCCGATATAACCTTTTGCACCGATAGCCCGGCTGGCCATGGCAATTTCATCGATTCCGGCCAGCAGGTCGTATTTCCCATTCTCGAGTTCACCCGCCATCATGAAATCTTCCAGATCATTATGCGTGAATTTCACACCCGCAAGATTAGGAATCTTTTCTCCCGCAAGGGGAAGAAACTGGGTCATTGGTGTTGTGATACCCGTCAGCACCGGAATATGGTAGTAATAAAATGGCTTGTCGGGAGCTGCAGCAGCAACAACGGAACACCATTCAACCAGCAATTCCGGGGTAGTTGGCTTTTGATAAAAAGGCCCGGTAAGCGAAATCCCATAAATATGGTCGAGACTGGCAGCATGAGCAGCTAAAGAGGAGGCATCATTGACCGAAAGATGTCCCGCAAAAACGAAAATTTTAAAATCTGTCCCTTTAACAGCATCGTTCCATGCTTCGGCCATCACCCGGCGCTCATCATTGGTTAACTGATATCCTTCCGAGGTTGTACCGTTCAAAAAGATTCCACGGATACCATTATTAAGAAGAAATTTAAAATAATCGGGAACCACATCGGGATTAATAGTTCCATTGGCTTTAATCGGGGTATGCGGAGCGGTTATCAGGCCGGTGACCTTTTCCATTTTGATAGATTTATCTTGCAAAATAGGAAAAAAGACGCGATGATCAGCTGATTTAAATGCCTCTTCCCAAATCTTCGAATGTCAGGTCCATCAATTTGTACTTCGACCATCCGTTAAAATCAAAATGCCACCATTCCGACGCAATATGCCTGAACCCAAAATGCTCCATAACTCCGAAAAGGAACTTTCGGTTGGCCAGAATTGTATCCGAAAGGTTAGCATATTCCGGATTTGCCCTGGCGGAAAAATCATCAAAAACGGAAGGCATCGGTATTTCCTTGTCGGATGATAATTCAATCAATGTCAGATCAATGGCACAACCCCTGTTATGACGTGAACCCTTTTTTGGATCGGCTACAAAACTGGTATCCGGATAAACCTTGTAGAAAAGCAAGGAGGCGGCATAGGGACGGTACGCATCGTAAATCTTAAGCGCCAGGAGATGACGTGAAAGTGAATCCTGCACTTTTTTCAACGCTTCGGCAACGGGTTTCCGGGCAAAGGCCTTAGGTGCAGTATAAATGACTTTGCCGGTAAAATTGTTTGCCGTGGCATAACGGATATCAAGAGCAATTCCCGGCATTTCATCCGCCAGGTCAACCATCCTGTTATCAGCATCTTCTGCAGCCAGTTTCTGATAATCCGCGATGGTCTGCACAATATCAAGATTATAGGGATTCCTTTCGTTAAGTTCATGTCTGGCAGAGCAACCCGACTGGAGGAGAGTCAGGCAAAACAAGAATATCAAAATACCGTTTGGTTTCATATCCTATAAAAATAGGTTATATTTGGAAGCACAGGTCAGAAGTTAAAATTTTCAAGAGAGAGGCTATGGGTTCACTGGATATGCGAACCATATTGGTGTGCTTTTTTATGGTGGATATCGTAAGCACGCTGGTTTTGGTATTATTATGGTTTCAAAACCGCAACCGCTACAAAGGAACATTTTTCTGGATAATCAACTTCACTTTTCAAACCATTACGCTTGGCCTGATTGCTCTTCGTGGTCAGATTCCCGACTGGATTTCCATGGTTGTTTCAAATAGCCTGGCAATCATTGGAATGACACTAGGTTATTTTGGCCTTTTGCGCTTTCTTGGTAAAAAAATCAACTGGTTATTTAATTTAATCCTGGTTCTGGTTTTTATTACTGTTCATTATTGGTTCTCTGTTGTGCATCCCGACCTTAACTACAGAAATCTTAACCTGTCAGTGATTTCTCTTATTTTATTCTTTCAATGTTTCTGGCTGATGATAATAAAGGTTCCACCCGGCATGCTCCGGCTAACCTCATTTGTAGGAACTATTTACGGGGCTTATGTGTTAATTAATCTCGTAAGGATTATCGGATTTTTCTTCGCTGATCCCATTGGGAACGATTATCTTCATGCCGGTGGCTTTCAAAACTCTATCCTGCTGGGTTACCATATCCTGTTCATCATGTTAACTTTCGGACTGGTGCTGATGTTCAATAATTATTTGAATAATAACATCTTAAAACAGGAAGAGAAATTCTCAAAAGCATTTTTTTCTGCGCCTTACGGGATTCTGATCTCAAGGCTTTCTGATGGCAGAATCATCGATGTTAACAGGATGTTTCTAATGAGCTCAGGATTCATGCTAGAAGAAATTAAGGGGAAAACCAGTGCTGAATTAAATATCTGGGAAGACGAGTTAGACCGTAATGGGACCATCAGCGAAATCAAGAGTTTCGGAAAGATCCTGGAAAAAGAAACGCGGTTCCGCCAGAAGTCAGGTGAATTCTTGATATGCCTGTTCTCCGCAGAAGTTATCGAGATTGATGGCGAAAAATGCCTGATAGCCAGTATTAATGATATAACGAGAAGAAAACGCATGGAGGAGGAGCTGGTTGAAAGCGAATTGAAGCTCAGAGCGTTGAATGCATCCAAAGACAAATTTTTCTCTATTATAGCACACGATCTGAAAAATCCTTTCAGCAGTATTATCGGGTTCAGCAGTCTTCTTCAAGAGCGTATCAGGGAAAAGGATTATGAAGGAATTGAACAATACAGCGAAATTATCCTCAGTTCAGCGGAGCGGGCCATGAATCTGCTGATGAACCTGCTGGAATGGTCGCGGTCGCAGACCGGAAGGATGGAGTTTTCTCCTGAATACATTGAAATGGTTAAGATGATCAACGAAGTGGTTGACTTAATGAGTGACACTGCCTTGCAGAAATCAATAACCATATCCTGTAATCTGCCAAAAAATGCGGTTGCCTTTGCGGATAAAGCCATGGTAGGCACGATTTTAAGAAACCTCGTCACCAACGCTTTAAAGTTCAGCCTGCCGGGAGGCAAAATTAAAATTGCAGCAGAACAAAAGAAGGATGAATTAATCCTGTCATTTGCCGATAACGGAATCGGGATAAATAACAACAATATCAAAAAGCTTTTCAGGATTGAGGAAGGGTTCTCTACTCCGGGTACCAATAATGAGAAAGGAACCGGACTGGGATTAATTTTATGTAAAGAATTTGTGGAGAAGCATGGTGGAAAGATCTGGGTAGAAAGCAAGCCGGGAAAAGGAAGTACTTTTTACTTTTCGCTGCCGACAGGATGACGGGGTTTAATGAAGTAAGAAGGCTGAGATTTGAAGACCAATTCCGAATTCCGAGTTCCGAAGG
>CAILAQ010000606.1 GCA_903832165.1 uncultured Bacteroidota bacterium
ATATACCAGTCCTGCGGCAGGAAAGGCATACAGCAAACCCTTACATCCGTTCGTACGCCTTCAACTTCCTGGACATACCAGAGAGGGAAGGTGTCATTATCGCCATTCGTAAAAATCAACGCGTTTTTATCTAATCCGATCAGATAGTTATAGGCAAAATCATGCGCTGTATTTCGACCGGAACGATCGTGATCATCCCAGTTTTGCGATGCCATCACCACAGGAACAGCCAGCAGGCAAACACCCGTCACAGCAATCGCGGTAATCTTGGGGTCGAGGTACTTTTTCACCAGATCGTACAGGAAGAGCACCCCAATACCTATAAAGATGGCAAAGGCATAGAATGAGCCAACATAAACATAATCCCTTTCCCTTGGGGTCATTGGTACTTCGTTCAGATAAACGATGATTGCAGCCCCTGTCATAATAAACAAAAGTGTTATGATCCAGAAATCTTTACGGTGTTTCTGGTAGTAAAACCAGGCGCCCAGGAGTCCAAGGATCAGGGGAAGTGCGTAATATTTGTTGTTTCCCTTATTTGCGGTAATGAATTTAGGAAGGTCGCTCTGTGGCCCGAGGCGCATGGCATCGATGAATTTTATACCGGTAATCCAGTTGCCGCTTTTAATGCTGCCATCGCCCTGCTCATCACTCTGCCGGCCGGAGAAATTCCACATGAAATAACGGATATACATGTGCCCGAGCTGATAACGGAAAAAGAACCTGAGGTTTTCCGTAAAAGTAGGAACCATGCGAACCTCATTTTTACCATCCTGACCTTCTATGGTAATTGCCCGGCCTTTGATCTGGCCCCAGGCTTTATATGCAGCTTCATATTTCGGCTCCTGGGCATTGTACATCCTTGGGAAAACAGTGGTAAAGCGGCTATCGTATACATATTCGGTGCGGGTATCACCCACAACATATTTACCATCCTTTTTATAATAAAAGTTTTTTCCATCCTTATAAGCCGTCACAGGGGCATTATAATATTCACCATAAACCAGTGGACGCTGACCATAAACTTCACGGTTTACATAGGAGAGAAGGCTGAGGGTGTTATCCGGGTTGTTTTCATCCAGCGGAGGATTTGCTGCTGAACGGATAGGGAGGATCATGATTGATGCATAGCCAATCATGATAAAAGTAAGGCTCAGGAAAATAGTATTCCAAAGGGTTTTGTCTTTTTTATGGCTCCACCAAATGCCATAAAACAGACCCCCCGCGATAGCCAGAACGAAGATGATGACTCCGAAATTAAACGGCAATCCCACTACATTTATGAAGAACAGTTCAAACCATGAGGCAACTTTCAGCGTGAACTGAATGACAACGATCATCAGGACCGCGAGTAAGACGAATGATCCTAAAATAGCATATATCACACCATTGCGGGTGACCTTGAATTTTTTGAAATAGTATACCAGTACAATGGCGGGAATAGCGAGAAGGTTAAGAATATGCACACCAACAGATATACCCATCAGGTAGGCGATCATGATCAGCCATCGGTCACTCCGGGGCTCATCTGCAACGCTTTCCCATTTTAGGATTGCCCAGAAAACTGCGGCAGTAAATAATGATGACATTGCGTAAACTTCAGCCTCGACAGCGCTGAACCAGAATGAATCAGAAAAGCAATAGGCCAAAGCACCAACAATGCCAGCACCCAGAATAGCGTAAAGTTCGCCGGTTTCCGGTTCGCCATCTTTGCTGATGATCTTTTTTGCCAGGTGTGTAATTGACCAAAACAAGAAAAGAATGGTAAATCCGGAGGCCAGAGCCGACATAACATTCATGCTTTTAGCAATTAGCATGACATTTCCACCGGCAAAAAGCGAGAAGAACTTGCTTATCAGCATCCAGAAAGAGGCTCCCGGAGGATGGCCAATTTCCATGTTTTTAGCCGTTGCAATAAATTCACCGCAGTCCCAGAACGAAGCAGTGGGCTCAATAGTAAGAAGATAGACTATTGAGGCTATTGCGAAAATAATCCATCCGGTTATGATATTAAGACGGTTGAAATTCATAGTATGTCTTTTAATTTTTTCTGATTCTATTTGTTGAGGGGCGAAAGTTAAAAAAGATTTCCCTTATCCGTAGCCTGTAGGTCTTCATAAACGCTATCTGTCAGGAGTTCTTTACTAAAAGAGGCCTCTACAGCCAGTTGATCGCACCGTTCATTCTCGGGATGATTGGCATGCCCTTTTATCCAGATGAACGAAACACGATGTTTTC
>CAILAQ010000607.1 GCA_903832165.1 uncultured Bacteroidota bacterium
GAACATTGTACCCCACAAAAAATACGATGAAGGTGCCAGCCGAAAAGTCTATTGGGGACTGATGCATAACGAATTCAGCGGCGATATGCGTAACGTAACGGAGAAAGGTACGATCCCGCAGGTAACCGAAACCTATTCTTATCTGAACACATGCTACCCCTCGCTCAACGAGAAGCAGCTGGCCATGGGAGAAACCACCTTTGGCGGCAAGCAGAGCATGCAGAATGACGATGGTCTGTTCCTGATCGAGGAGCTGCAGGCCATTGCCATGGAGCGCTGCACGAACGCCCGCGACGCGATCAAGCTGATGGGCGATCTGGCAACACAATACGGATATGGCGATTCAGGTGAATGCCTGACTGTTGCTGATAAAAATGAAGTATGGCATTTTGAAATCATGGGTGGCGGAGTAGAGAAAATTGGTGCCGTCTGGGCTGCAGTGAGAATTCCCGACGATCATGTTGGTGTATCGGCCAATATCTGCAGGATCAGCACATTGGACCTTAAGAAGACTGACTATTACATGGCTTCCGAAAATGTGATTTCTTTGGCAGAAAGTATGGGCTTTTACGACAGCAAGAGCGGTGAGCCCTTTAAATTCTGGAAAGCTTACGGAGGCCGGAAACCTTTCTCCACCCGCGAATGGTATGTTTTAAGCACCATGGCACCATCATTGAACCTCACCGCTGAAATGGATGAACTGCCTTTTTCGGTAAAACCCGAGAAAAAAATCAGCGTTCGTGATGTTATGGCTTATTACAGGGTTACTTATGAAGGGACTGATCTGGATGCCACCAAGAACATGCTGGTTCCGAAAAACAACTTTGGACGCCGTGCTGCTGCCGCTCCCGAAGGTCAGCCTGCAGCTGCTCCCGAAATGGTGAAGAGTGCACTGGCCAGCCCGTTCATGAGCCGCGACCTGATCTCTCTTGTCAATGCCCTGAAACCAGGCACGATCGCCGGTCAGCGGACCATTGCCATCAGCGGATGTTCTTATTCCAATGTTATTCAATGCCGCGACTGGCTGCCGGATGATATCGGTGGTGTTGCATGGTTCTCGTTCGACAACCCTGCTTCCAGTCCCCGGATTCCAATCTATGCAGGCACTTTGAGTCTGCCTGATAATTATCTTGTTTGCGGTCAGAAAAAATATCGTACCGATGCAGCCATCTGGAGCTTCAGAGAAACCAACCGCCTGGCCGAATTACATTGGGAACGTACCCGCGGACTTCTGGAAACTGCGGTGAAGGAATTTGAAGATAAAGCCTTTGCAGAATTGCCGATGATGGATAAAATGGCTGTTGAAATGATGAAAGCTGATAAAGGCAAGGAACCTGAAAAAGATGCACGGGGAAATATCAAACCAGCCAGATATCGTGAATTCATGACCAGTTATACCAACGATTTTGCCCGGGCTACAGCGACCAAATGGGTTGAGATCAAGGGCCAGTTGTGGACAGGTTTTGCGACGGGACTCTAAGCTAATGTGCTAATGTGCTAATGTGCCAATGTGCTAATTTGCTAATGTGCTAATGTGCCAATTCGATAATGTGCTAATTTGCTAATTGAAGAATCGATTATGAAACGGATATACGGCGTTTGGTTTCTGTGCGCAGGGCTGCTGTTCTGCGCTGGCGGATTGTTTGCGCAGGAGATGCGTGAGTACGATAATTGCACGAGCATTATCGTTGGGAAAAAAGCCTCGGCTGATGGTTCAACAATGACATCGCATTCGTGCGACAGCGGGTCTGATCGTACCTGGATAAATCTGGTTCCGCATCAGAAGTATCCATCCGGATCGAAGTGCGCAGTCTATCTGGAACCGAAAGAAACCAAGGGTCCGAATGATCCCGACCGGGTGGAGACCGGCACTATTCCGCAGGTGTCCGAGACATTTGCCTACATCAACACCGCCTATCCGGTGATGAATGAATACCAGCTGGCGATCGGGGAAACCACCTTTGGCGGTAAGCATGAATTGGTATCTGAAAATGGCATACTCGACTGCCCTGAGCTTTACCGGCTGGCGCTGGAACGGGCAAAAACGAGTCGGGAAGCCATCAGGATAATTGATAAGCTGACTAAGGAATATGGGTATAACGATGCCGGCGAATGTTTCACTTTTGCTGATCCTCAGGAAACCTGGCACTTCGAGATTCTGGGTCCGGGAAAAGGCAAAAAGGGAGCCGTCTGGGCAGCCGTAAGAATACCGGATGATGAGGTTGGGGTATCGGCAAATGCCAGTCGAATCCGCACTTTGAACCTGAAAGACCCCGATAATTACATGGCTTCTGAGAACGTATTCTCGCTGGCAGAAGAGTTGGGTTACTGGGATTCCAAGAGTGGCAAGCCTTTCGAGTTTTGCTACGCCTATGCCGACCGAACCAGCATGGGTTGCCGCAGGCGCGAATGGCGTGTGCTGAGCCTGGTTGCCCCCTCGTTGAAACTGGATCCGAATGGTGAGAATTTCCCGATGTCAGTGAAGGCTGAGAAGAAAATCTCCGTTCAGGATATGCTCGGAATGTTCCGGAATTATTATCAGGACACCCCATTCGACATGACAGGCAGCCTGACAGTTACTGACCGCGCCGGAAAGGTTGTGAAGAGCCCCGTAGCCAATCCTTTCATGACCGGCGACCTGCGCAACCTGTTGAAAGTTCCGGGCGAACGGACCATTTGCTGCCCGAGGGCCACCTACCTTCAGGTTACACAGTCGCGCAGCTGGCTGCCCGATGCTATCGGTGGAGTGGTTTGGCTGGGTTACGACAATCCGGCAACAACCCCTCACACCCCATTCTATTGCGGAATAGCGGCCATGCCTGCTTCATATATGGTTGACGGGCGGAGGCAGTTTAACCGGGAGTCAGCCTGGTGGGCTTTCCGGCAGGTAAGCCAGCTATGCATGATGCGCTATCAGCCTATGAGCAAAGATGTTGAGGTGGTGTGGAAAGAGATTGAAGACAAGGCATTTGCCACTCAGCCAGCCTTTGAAAAAGAGATGCTGGACTTGTACAAAACCGATCCCTCAAAAGTTAAAGAGCTGCTGACAAAGTATTGCTCGGATATGGCGAACGCTTCGGTATTGAGATATTGGAAACTGAATGAAGAGCTCTGGGGAAAGTACACCAATAGCTTTTAAATCGCGCCGTCGGGTTAAAGTATCGCTGCCAGATTCCATGCCTGGATATTACCTATGCCTTCGTTTGATTCCAGCAAATCTTCATCAACAGACACTACATACTTTTCAAAATTGTCCGGTACAGCCTTTAAAGAAGAATATTCACGTTCAATGGTTTCAGTATCCTTGAGTGTATACGCGCATTGCAGATAAACCGTCCTGGCTGCTTTTTTTGCCACAAAATCGATCTCCTTATTCCGCAGGGTACCCATATGGATATTGTATCCGGAAAACAATAACTGGAGATATATTGCATTTTCGAGTTTATAGCCGAGCCCGTATTCGAATCCGGGATAGAGATAGTTTTTAAAAGACAAATCGTTCAGGTAATATTTGCAGCTTCCGCCCAGAGTCTCTTTACCTCTGATATTAAACCTGTCAACCTTATGAACCAGGAACGTACTTTCCATGTATTGGATATAATTGGAAACCGTTTCATAATTTGTTTTTCTCTTTTTCGCAGCAAAATAATTCACAATACTGGTAACAGATATAAGGTTGGAGGCATTGTTTACCAAAAAAACGAAAATATCCTCTAACATCCTGGCATCTTTGACATTATATCGTTGGATGATATCCTTAAGAAGTACGGTGTCTTTTACGGCTGACAGGTAATGCCGCTTAATTTCATCGTTGGGTAAATGAAAAAGCTCAGGCATGCCACCTGTCTGCAAGTATTCAAGATAGGTAGATCTGGATGGCTGAAGTTCTTTTGCCAGTAAAAATTCCTGATAAATAAATGGCTGTACATTAACCTGTAAATACCTCCCGGACAGGAGGGAAGCCAATTCACCCGACAGCAGCTGAGAGTTTGACCCCGTTATAAACACTTCATAATCATCGACGAAACTTTGAGAACAGGATGCAGCAAATCGCTCCCAACCCTCAATGTCCTGAATTTCATCAATAAAAAGGAAGACTTTACCGCTGGGTTGCAACCTGGCTTTATATTCTTTTAATAATTCATTCAGATCGTTATAGTTTGCCAGGAAATCAAAGTCGGTAAATTCCTTATTTATATATAATACGTTATGTGGATTGATACCATTTTCCACCAACCTTGAAATCATTTGCCGAAGAATGTAGCTTTTCCCCGCCCTCCGTTGACCGGCAATCACCTTAATCAGTCTGTTACCGCTAAATTCTGTAATTCGATCAATGTAAGCGGATCTGATAATACCAAGATCAGGAAAGACACCATCCCAGAAATTGTATTTTGCTATTTGTGTAAATTTTTCGGTCACAACTGAATATTTTAACAAAAATACAATATTTTCTGATACAACCGAAATTTAATCGTACACCACCCTCTTCAGTGTAATGTTCCCCATCGTTTGACCCGGCTTTGTGCGGACCATAACTTTGAATATTGTCGGGAAATCATCGGCTTTGTCGGTCTGCTGCGAACGGGTTAACCGGAAGGCCCATCCGTCCTTGATTTTTTCAATGGCCTGGGGCAGGTTTTTGCCATACATCTCCACCTGCCAATCCTTGAATTCCAAGCCCCAGTCCTTGCTCCAGTCGTAGGAGACCATATCGAAACTGAGGGTATACTGACCGATGAAATTGATATAGGGGGTAAGATCGAGCCGGAATTCCTTCCAATCGTCGCTAAAAGATTCCCTATTCCACGCACCGATGGTAGTGGTATTTTTTGCGGCATCAGCAACTCCCGCCTTTTGTTTGTATCCTTCGATATAAAAGGCTGAGAATGTTTTTATCACCGGTTCAGCGGCGGATTCGGTCACGGTCAAACGCATTTTGGTAATTGTTTTTCCTTCAAAAGGATCGATGCGCTTTTGCCCCACGGAGGTGCCTTCCGACAGTTTCACCCATTTGCCGTTTTCCAGCCCTTCGATTGAATACTTTCTGATTCGCTGACCGCAGATCAGATCTTCTTGTATAACCGCATGATTTACCAGTAAAGGTTTGCCAAAATCCATGATCAGTTCCGGTCCTTTTCCTGATATAGCTTTAATTGGCGAACCGAATCGTCGCTGGATTTCATCCCCCAAACCCTTATAGGCTTTCAAATGTGGTTCGGGAATCAAGCCGGTAGTATCGGGGGTGGAATTAAGGAGCATCACGGCGCCACGACCGACTGTCCGGTAATAGACATCGATGAGCTGCTCCGGAGTCAGGATGAACTTATCGGTACCGGGTGCCCAGAACCACTTGTGACCATTATTCGCCAGCAGCGGCAGGTCGATCTCCACAGGCGCATAGGCATCGCCGGAGGGTTCGGAATGCAAGGCAGTAGAAATACCGGTTGCCAGATCGGCCTTCTTCAGCGTATACCAGTTGGGATAGGGTGCGATGCCGCTTTCATTGCCCACCCATCGGATGGTGGCCTGAGGGCCCTGAAAAACCACTGCATCAGAAGCATATTTTTTAAGAATATCCGAGACATCGATAATACAGCTGCCATCGAACCACACCTCCCGTATCGGACCATACTGGCTGAGTACCTCTGTGAGCTGCTGCCGGAAAACCTGGTTGTATGCCTCCTGTTTGGCAGGATCCTTTGTTTTCCCACCGCTGCCAATGCCGGCTCCCCATTTTTCATCGCCCGGATAGATGTACACGCCAAGATCAAGCCCGAACTTTTTACAGGATTCCGACAACATTTTAAGCACATCGCCTTTGCCATTCATCCAGGGAATATGACTCACTCCATATTCCGTGGTTTTTGTCTGCCACCAGCAAAATCCCCCTGTATGTTTTGCCACGAAAATAATCAGCCTGGCTCCCCAGGATTTAGCCGCCTGGCACCACTGGTCGGTGTTGAGCTTATCCGGATTCATCCTCGATAAAGGAAGAGAGAAATCATCATATTCGCGGTTCGTCCAGGTGGTCGGGTTGTAGTGAATGAACATGGTCTGCTCATAATTCTGCCAACGCAACTGGGGTACTGAAGGTACCGGAACCGCGGAGTTCTGGGCCTGGACAAGAGTCGGGAGGGACAAAAGTACAATGGCAATAATCGATATGACTTTGGTTTTCAGCAAAACCCTTGGTACTATTTTCATATGGTACAGACTAATAATGTAATACTTAACATTGGGTCTTGCGCAATTTCGCGATTAGGGACGAGATCCCGTTTTTCACCGGGATGACACTTCTGTCGATCTTTCTTTCGTCAACCGATCTTCTTCTTGGTCACCTGTCACCTGTCACCTGTCACAATTTCTGCCTCCCCCTCGCCAGAGAGGCCCAGATTCCGATCAGGCTCAGCACAATAAATATTGCAAACGTGATCGTCACGGAATGCAGGAAAGCGGGTTCATTCACCTTGGAGATCTTATCGGATCCGATAAAAATATGGAGCACTAATGTCGCAATACCCATGCTCACCATCTGACCGGTCATACGCATGGTAGCAACCGTTGCCGAAGCAACTCCGAGGTATTTCTTTTCCACCGAGCTCATTACGGCATTGGTATTTGGTGAGGAGAACAGGCCAAAGCCGATCCCAAGGAGCACCAGGCTCGCAATAAGATAAGTAGTGGAAGTATCAGCATTTAAAGGCAATAGCATTACAAGGCCAACGGCTATGACAC
>CAILAQ010000608.1 GCA_903832165.1 uncultured Bacteroidota bacterium
AGAGTTGTCATCCCCGCGCAGGCGCAGCCGGAAGCGGGGACCCCGTCCCTTACCACGGCATTATGCAAGAACCCCGTCCCATACCACGGCATTCGCCGACTGCAGACTGCCAACTGCCAACTGAAACAGATATCATGGAATTAAAAAAGCATCTCAATTAATCCTGTATCGGATTACAATATTATTTAATTATTTTTGTATCGTATTACAATAAATAAAGTGTCATGATCGAATTGTACGAGACAAGCGACCGGCTAATCCGAAATGTTCCGGTTTCATTCACCCGATACCTGTACTCCAAAATAAATTGGGGCGTGAGACTGGTGGAAATTAACGGCTCCAGAGGAGTTGGAAAAACAACCATGTTGCTTCAGCGGGCAAGGGAACTGAATGAGCAGGAAAATGGAAAGGCATTGTTTGTTTCGCTGGATGATCCCTGGTTTTACAGTCATTCACTGATTGATACCGCATCAGAATTCTTCCGGAACGGCGGAATCACTCTATTTCTCGATGAGGTTCACAAATATCCTCCGAAACACCCTCAAGTTGATTGGTCATCAGAGGTGAAAACTATTTACGATCGCTACCCCCCGCTAAACATTATATATACAGGTTCTTCCTTACTCCGACTGTACAAAGGGCAAGGTGATCTCAGCCGGCGAAAAACAGTTTATAACCTTAAAGGTCTTTCGCTGCGTGAATACCTCGATTTCTACAACATTGCCAGGTTCCCTGTGGTTTCAGTTAAAGACCTGTTTCAACATCATCCTGAAATTTCAGCCTCTGTAATCGACAAAATCAAAATAATACCTCATTACAGGAAGTATCTGTCTACTGGGTATTATCCTTTTTATCAGGAGATTCCGGAACAATATTTCGATCGCCTCAAGAATGTCATCAATGTTATTTTGGAAAACGATTTACCGGCGGTAACCGACTTGCATTATGATACACTCTCGAAGATTAAGAAACTTTTAGCGGTTATAGCCTCAACCGTTCCATATACACCGAATCTGAGCCGGATTGGCCAGGAACTGCACATCACTGATCAGCGCACATTGCTGAAATATCTGTATTATCTGGATCAGGCTGAACTCATTACGCTATTAAACCGCGAAGGCAAAGGGAATCAGATTCTTAGAAAACCTGACAAAATTTATTTAAACAATCCTAACCTTCTCTGGTGCTTTAACTCTGCTCCTGAAACCGGAACGATCCGCGAAACCTTTCTTCTGAATCAGGCAAGTGACCCATTAACCGTCACCTATCCCGAACATGGCGACTTTGTAATTAATGGAACCTGGACACTCGAGGTTGGAGGACGCACTAAAACCCGGGAACAATTGAAACAGACCGTTAATGGATTTCTTGCTCTTGATGATATCGAAACCGGAGCCGGGCAGACCATTCCGCTTTGGTTGTTTGGCTTCCTTTATTAGGATCGAAAGATGAGATTCGAAGACCAATTTTGAATTTTGAATGATCAGGATCAAGTTTTTAATCCGTGCCTCTCAATACCAAAGTGTCCCTACTACCGAGTCCCGATCTTTAAGAAATCTCTGTGCTCCTCCGTGTTTTCTGTGTCTCCGTGTTTAGTTTTTGATTCTAAAAATTACTTCATGCACACCTGAATCTCCTCCCTCGGAATTCGGAACTCTGAATTGGAATCTCAACCCTCTTACTTTATTTCTATTTTTCCGTATATTTGCGGAATAACAGAAACATAATGAACTTTCAGGAATTTCGTACAGAACTTTTTGAGTATATCTGTTTTACTTCAAATCAGGTATATGCCTGGCGCCCCGACTTTGATAAAAACAACCTGAGCCGATGGGTAAAAAATGGATTTATTGTCAGATTACGAAACGGATATTACAGCTTTCCTGAGTACCTGGGGGCATCAGACAATGCATTATATATCGCTAACCGCATCTATCGGCCGTCCTACATCAGCCTGCATACAGCCTTGGCTTTCTATGGCATAATCCCCGAATCAGTCGTCCAGGTCACCAGCGTCACCTCCCTGAAAACAAGCACATTTATAAATCCGTTCGGAACATATACCTATAATACCGTACGGCCGGATCTTATGTTCGGATATGATGCAAAATCCACCACAGGTGGCCGCACTTTGTTGTTCGCCAAACCTGAAAAGGCCTTAATCGACCTGCTCTACCTGTACCCGTTTTATGAAAAACCGGCAGACTTTGAGGAGCTACGGCTCGATGCTGATTTCCT
Organism: uncultured Bacteroidota bacterium; assembly: GCA_903832165.1. GTDB lineage: Bacteria > Bacteroidota > Bacteroidia > Bacteroidales > UBA12481 > UBA12481. The sequence continues at coordinate 2,239 of CAILAQ010000608.1, forward strand.
GGAGGAACATCTAAATATTGAATTGTTAAAAGAATTTTCATCCAAAGCGGGAAATGCAGCCCTCGAAAAAAGAGTACAAACACTATTAAGAACCTATGGAATATGATACAGCTGGAACAAATCAAGGCCTTTTTCCCGCCCATATTGCGGGATCATGCGGCCCATCAGAAATATATAATTAAAGAATATTTGCAACTCCTGATACTCGACTTTTTATCGGGAACATCCTTTGTAAGGAAGATTGTGTTTATCGGCGGAACAAACCTCAGGTTGACCAAAGGAATAGACAGATTTTCGGAAGATTTGGATTTCGACTGCAAAGACTTATCCGACAAGGAATTCATGGAAATGACTGATGCCATACTCATTTTTCTGCAGCGTTCCGGTTGGCAGGTTGAACCTCGCGACAAGCCCAATCTGAAACTCAATGCCTATCGAAGGAATATATATTTCCCGGAGCTGCTTTTTGAAATGGGTTTATCGGGTCACAGGGAAGAAAGATTTCTTATCAAAATTGAAAGTGAAGATCAACTGATCGATTATAAGCCGATAATGACAAAAATTAAAGGCTGCGGATTCTATTTTTCGTTTCCGGTCCCGGAAGATAGGGTCCTTTGTGCCATGAAAATATCCGCATTACTCTCCCGTCAAAAAGGCCGGGATTTCTATGATGCCATGTTTTTACTGGGGCAAACCTCCCCTGATTACGCCTTCCTGTCAACCAGATGCGGAATCCATGATCTGAAGGAATTAAAGGAAGCTATTACCGTCATGCTCGGAAAAATCAACCTGAACCAAAAGGCGAAAGATTTCGAGCATTTACTGTTCCAGAAAACTAATAGTCAGCGCATTCTATCATTTGCGGAATATATTGACGGACTCTGAAGTCAGATGACCAGGACCAATTTTAAATTTTGAGATTTCAAGATCAAGTGGCCCTCAACGAGTTGTCATCCCCGCGCAGGCGCAGCCGGAAGCGGGGACCCCGTCCCTAACCACGGCATTAAGCAAGGGACCCCGTCCCTAACCACGGCATTAAGCAAGGGACCCCGTCCCTAACCACGAAATCTGCCGACTGCCAACTGAGAACTGAGAACTGCAGACTGAAGACTGAGTACTGAAGACTGCTGACTGCTGACTGAAGACTGCCAACTGAAGACTGAAGACTTCTTAGCGAAGCGCCGCCCTAATCTCCTCCACACTCGCCTCAATATCAACCTTGCACGACCCGATCGCATCTATCAGCGAGAAATTAATCCTGTTATTCCGGTTCTTTTTATCAAATTTCATCCACTCCAGCAGAATATCGGCCTGCCTTAAAGTGGCGGGAGGTTCACCATATAAACGTTTGATGTCATCCTCAATATCATACACAGCTGCCATAGGCAACCCGAGTTTATGGTTCGAATGTATCGCCTCCTTAACCATCCCGTACGCCAC
>CAILAQ010000609.1 GCA_903832165.1 uncultured Bacteroidota bacterium
ATCCGCTGCCTGTAGTGTTAGACCGGGGTGAAGGTGTTTTTGTCTGGGACGTTGAAGGGAAAAAATATTTTGATTTTCTATCGGCATATTCTGCAGTAAATCAAGGGCATTGTCATCCGAAAATTATTGGAGCCCTGGTAAAGCAAGCTTCACGTTTAACCCTGACTTCCAGGGCTTTTTACAATTCCACCCTGGGTGAATATGAAGAATTTGTCACCAAATTCTTTGGATATGACAAGGTGCTGCCGATGAATTCCGGTGCTGAAGGCGATGAAACTGCTCTGAAGCTTTGCCGCAAATGGGCTTATACGAGGAAAGGCATTGCCGAGAACCAGGCAAAAATCATTGTTTGTGAAGGCAACTTCCATGGAAGAACCATATCAATCATATCCATGTCGACTGATCCTGATTCTTATGGCGGTTTCGGACCATTCACTCCTGGGTTTATCAAGATCCCGTATAATGATATTCCTGCTTTAAAATTAGCCTTACAGGACCCGGATGTAGCCGGTTTTCTGGTAGAGCCCATTCAGGGTGAAGCTGGTGTTTTCGTTCCGGATGAGGGTTATCTGGCTACTGCGTATATTTTATGCAAAGAAAAGAATGTGCTCTTTATTGCTGATGAAGTTCAAACCGGTATTGGCCGGACAGGAAAACTTCTAGCCTGTGATCATGAAAATGTTAAAGCTGACATCCTCATTCTTGGGAAAGCACTGTCAGGCGGAGTTTATCCGATCTCTGCGGTATTAGCTGACAATGACATCATGTTATGTATTAAACCAGGCGAGCACGGTTCAACATTTGGAGGAAACCCGATTGCAGCGAAAGTTGGCATCGCTGCTTTGGAAGTTATCCGTGATGAGAAATTGGCTGAAAATGCTGATCATCTCGGGGAAATTTTCCGCACTGAACTATTAAATATAAAATCAGACCGGATTGAATTGGTTCGTGGCAAGGGATTACTAAATGCCGCAGTTATACGGCCAAAAGGGAACCAAACCGCCTGGGATGTTTGTATCGCGCTGAAAGAAAACGGATTGCTTGCTAAGCCTACTCACGATCACATCATCCGGTTTGCCCCACCGTTAGTCATTAATGAAAAACAGATTCTGGAAGCAGCAGGCATTATTAAACAAACAATCGAAGGAATGTAATTCCTTCTGGTTCATGCATGAAGATGAAACCGAGAATAATCCTGTCCGTTCTTCCTTTCATTCTGATTTCCTGTTTTCATGTCACCTCAGTTAAAGCTCAGGTCGAAGATTCGATAAAATGGCAAATTACGGAGCAACCGAAAGGAATCTGGTTTAACAAACCAAATACTCCTTTAAAACGCTTTGCCTACAGCCAGGCGATTCTATGGCCTGCATCAGCCGCCGGACATTTAAGCCTTTACATCCGGGACGGTGAGCTTGGAAACCTTCGGAACATCTATACCCTGAAAATGTATAAGCGGACATTTACCTTGCCGCCGGTATGGGATAGCGACTCGTTCTCATGGAATTACTTTGTTCACCCGATTATGGGTTCTTTTTCTTATCTCGCTTACAGGAATAAGAAAGCTCACTGGGCAGAAGCCTTTGCCGGGGCCGCACTGAATTCAGCGATCTATGAATATCTGATTGCCGGATCAACCCAGCAGCCGAGCATCAATGATATGGTTGTGACACCCATATTAGGCAGTCTGATGGGAGAAGGTATTTATCAATTAAAAAAACAAATGCTCCGGAATCACCATCTGGGGTTTATCGAAAAAGTTGTCATGACCGTATCAGATCCTTTTGAAGTAATCTATTACGGCTTCAGATACAGCAAAATTTGTCAGGTTAATTACCGATAACGGAAATTTGCATTAAGCTCTCTTTGCACGTTCCCAGTTAACAGACTGCTTATTCCTGATATAACGGTAAAAACCCAGGTAAACAGAATAATTCATGATGAGGAAATAATAGGGAACAAACAGGAGTTTGACCCTAATCTGGCGATTCTCCAGAATCCATCCAAGAATTGAACAGGAGTAAAACAGAACCTGCCCCGCCATAAGTGCACTATAGAAACCTGTTTCTCCGTTTTGCATCTCCGAAAGAAAAAGGAAAAAGTTCAGTATCAGCACAAATAGAAGTGACAAAGGGGCCAGTGACCATCTGAGAACGCGGTGAGAGATATATTGGAAGGATAATCTTCCATATTTAAATATGTTAAGTAGTTTTCTCAGTCGCACTATAGACTGGATACCACCCGCTGAGATCCTGATTTTTCGTTTCAGTTCCTCCTTAACACTGGCTGAAGCTGTTTCGCTTGCGTACGCCTCAGGATTATAATTTATAGTATATCCTTTCATCGCAATGCGAAGCGAAATAACAAAATCGTCTAAAATTGTATCAGGTTCAACATCCTGATAAAGCTCACTTCTGACAGCAAACAGTTCCCCTGCTGCACCAACCACTGAATACCATTCGGCATCCCACTTTTTAAGGGTGGATTCGTATTTCCAGTAAATCCCCTCGCCTGCCCCGGCAGCAGTTTCAGCGGCTTGTTGCTGAATTCGTTTTTCTCCGGAAACACAACCTACTTTAGGATTTCTGAACATATCGACAATGAGTTTGAGAGAATCTTTTCCCAGCACCGTATTTGCATCGGAAAAAACTATGATCGGCGTTTTCACCAATTTAACAGCACGATTCATGGCAGCTATCTTACCACGGCGCTCAGGTTGATGCAAAACAGTAATATCCGGAAATTGAGCAAGAATTTCCGGAGTGCCGTCATCAGATCCGTCAGTAACCCAAACCATCTTTACCTTATCTCCCGGATAATTAAGTGTCAGGCTGTTTTCGACTTTCCTCACAACATAATCCCTCTCATTGTAAGCTGCCACGAGGAGGGTTATTTCCGGCTGATAATCCTGATTCTCGGAATAGGGTTTTCCATGGCCGAATAATCGTCGCAAGCTGATAATCAGGAACAGGAGCATCCCATAACCGATATATGCATAGAAAACAATAAACACAAACGCCCAAAATATAATTGCCAATAATTCCATAAATCCCGCCGTTTTATACTTTTTCCCAAAGACCAGATACGTTGTTATATTGTTTTACAACCCTTGCCGGATTTCCAGCCACCACAGTATAGCGAGGAACATCCTTTGTGACCACACTTCCTCCGGCAATGACCGAATGTTTTCCTATCCTTACACCAGCTACAATTATTGAATTGGCTCCCACCCAAACTTCATCCTCCACAACAATTATTTTTTTTGTAACAGGCTGATTATGCGGAACAATCGAGATGTCCTCATAGCCGTGATTGAGTCCGGATAATACGATATTCTGGGCAAGCATAACATCATTGCCGATAGTAACCGGACCAATGATCACATTGCTCATGCCGATGCGGGTGCGGTCGCCGATCAAAACATCACCAACTCCGTTATTGACGGTACAGAAGTCTTCAATAGTTGAATTATCGCCCAAACAAAAATTATTGAATGGCATTACATCCATTCTGGTATGCCGGCAAATCCGAGAGTTTTTTCCTTTTTTGTGCTTTAGCGGATTCATGAACAACTTGACCCAAAGTCGCGGTCTTGCCTGATTTTTTGGCATCATAGCCCATAAAGCAAATTCCTTAAGCCTGGGATTTGCTTTGATTGTATCTATTATACTCATAAGGCATTTACCTCCTTCATTTTTGAATAGTTTCCAGAGCTTTGAAAATTTCATTGACGTTATTTTCCCAGGTGTGGCTTCGTGCGAAATCCTTACGTTGTCGGATCAAACCGGGATTATCCTCCTTAAGAGCTTTATCAATCAGGGATATATAGTCCTCAGCCGTTGCTCCCAGGTATACATGGTCGGCAAAATATTCCATTGCAGCGGTAGAACTGGCAACAACAGGTTTTCCCATAGCAAGATATTCATCAATCTTCCGGGGATAGTTTCCCATAGTTAAATCATTGATAAGTTGCGGATTGATGCAAACATCAAAGCCCTGAATATAAGCTGGAAGATCTTCCGGTTTTCTCGGACCGGCAAACACAACATTTGGCAACCCATGGAGATCACTACTTTTAAAAGCATCATCTTCAGGCCCAACCAACACAAAAGTCCAATCTGCCCGGGCATTTACCAGTTCTTCAATCAACCCGATATTCAGCCGGAGTTTACTAAGGAATCCAACATACCCGACAATCGGCTTTTTCAAAATCCGAAGATCTTCAGGCAATATAAAATTATGAAGATCATTATTATAGGCATCGGTATCGCAACCTTGTCCAACCATGAAGGAGTTCTCATTGAACTTTTTCCCATACTCAGTAAACATCAATGAATTATTCACAATAACATCAGCCTTACTGATCAGCTCCGGCTCAAGCCTCCATCCATGTTTTCTCCAGAACGGCACCTGCATCAGATTATCACGCATATAATAGATATATGCTTCAGGCTTAAGTAACTCCTTTTGGTAAAAACCCAAAAACATACTGCTATCATTAAACAGGATATAATCTTTAAAGCCAAGCTCAAGAGCTGCCTTTTTGATTTCCCGGGCAAATCGCTTATTATTTAACTTGTTCAGGAAATCGAAAGCCTTGCCATCCGGCAAGATATTGATTGATTCAATCAAAGTTCCGGGATTCAGGACCCATAAACCGGGAGAGATGGTTTCCAGTGCATTTTCTTTGCCCTCCAGCACCCGCTTCCGTATCCTGACCTTCACTGAATTTCTTTCTGACCATCTGGTTTTCCTGTCGAGCGGGGTATTAACGTATAAAACCCGGTTATTGCGGGACAAAACTTCGGCGATATTCTTACAATTGCTTCCGATTTGAATATCCCAGGCCTGAATACCGATTATTATTATGTCGCGGGTTTTCATCGTCTCATTTTTTTTCGGCGTAAACTTCAGAATATATCGATAACACCTTTTCTGCCATTGCTTTCCAAGAAAACTTTGCCGCATTTTCCAGCCCTTTTCTGACCAGGTCTGAGCGAAGATTCTCATCGGCCATAATATCAATCATGGCTTTGCAAATTTCTTCAGGTTTGAATGGATCAACAATTCTGGCTCCATTGCCAGCGACTTCCGGCATAGAGGAGGTGTTCGATGTGATCACAGGTATCCCGCACTGCTGAGCCTCAAGGATAGGAATCCCAAAACTTTCACGGTACGAAGGGTAAAGAAAAATGTCTGCCAGATTATAGATTCCGGGAAGCTCCGTATTGTTTACATAACCCGTCAGATAAATATTGCTGATCAAATCAGGTTCATCAATCTCTGCAAGAATTCTTCCGAGATCGTCCAAATCAAAGTCGAGCATGACCAGTGGAATTTTCTTACCGGATTGTTTCAAAAACATGGCAAAAGCCTTGAGGGTTCCGGGAGTATTTTTCTTCTGGACGGTATTGCCGAGAAAAAAGAAAAAGTGTTCCGGGAGTTTATATTTCTCGCGAATCGTTGCGAGGTAATTCTGATCATCGATCACCCTGAAATGCCCGCTTACCCCATTATAAACAGACCTGAGTTTGCCGGGAGCCAATTGAAAAAAATCCGCAATGCGATCTTTCTCAAATTCGCTGACAGTAATAACACATGCACTTTTTTTAATGACCAACGGAACATTATGCCTTCTATAGATATTTCCAAAGCGCTGATACGAAGTTCCTTTTCCTTTAATCAATGACAAGAAACTTCCTTCCATATAGATGATATCGTGTAAGGTAAGGACCAATGGCAATCCCGGCATTTCAGGTGCAGTATTACTGGTACAATGAAGCAGATCACAATGCATCTTCCTGAGCGCCCGGGGCAAGGCAAATTGCTCCCAAACCGGATAGGGTCCGGCGTCGACATCGACAATCTTAAAATTGGCCGTTTCTTGGATGCAACGATCTTCACCAGGTTTGACAAAGATGAAATAATCGTTGACTTTATCAATCTCCTGAAGGTTCCTGATTAATTCAAGAACAACGACATCCATGCCGTGTTTCTTTTTCCGGAA
>CAILAQ010000610.1 GCA_903832165.1 uncultured Bacteroidota bacterium
CGGAGAGTTGTCATTCCCGCGGAGGCGGGAACCCCGTTCATTACTACGGCATTTATCAGTAGAACGTTCAACCTGAATAGGCAGTTCTAAAAATCATAGTAACTTTCGCCTTCACTTGTCACCCGTCACCCGTCACAATTATGATCAACGACAGTACATATGTTAAGTCCGGCCTCCAGGCCTTCGACGACCTCATACCCAGAGTAAAATATTTTCTCTCGAAGGATATTCTTGAGTTAAATATTGATGGTGAAAAGGTAAAAGGCTACCGTTCACCGGATGCAAAATCCCTTTGGATCCGTGACCATTCGGATATGATGCGGGCAGCAAAGTATTTTGAGACCGACCTGAAAAGTACGGTTGACCATTTTGCAGCTACCCAGGGAGCCAATGGGAGGATTTTTGATTATGTGACTACGCACCCCGAAAAGCTTCCGTGCGAGAAGGAAAACTGGACTAAATATGTTCGCGTTCCGGTGGAGGCCGATGTGGAATATCGATTTATTAAAGCTGCCTGGATATCGTGGCAGGTCACCGGCGATGATGAGTGGATTCTCGGTCTGATTCCAACGATGGAAAGGGCTCTGGATTACATATTTACAAATAAACAAAGAGTGGATGCTGCAACCGGATTGGTTAAGCGTGCCTATACTATTGATACCTGGGACTTCGCCTATACAGCCGGAAAATATCACTGGCTCCAGTTTCAGATCGATGAAAATACTTTCTGGGGGATAAGCCATGGTGATAACTCAGGGTATTTTGAAGCACTGAATATTATGACTTTGTTGTATGATTATTTCGAAGCTTCTTCTCCCCTCCCTGGGTTCAGGGAGGGGTTGGGGGTGGGTAATTTAAAGGCTCAAGGCTCAAGGCTCAAGGCTCAAGAGTTGCGGGACAAGGCGAACGAGGTGTGCTGGAATGGACGTTTTTATACGCATTTTGTGAAGATCACACCTGTGGTGATTGAGGGAGTGGATGAGGCGGAGCAGCTCAGCTTAAGTAATCCGATGGCAATAAATCGCGGACTGGCATCGCATGAGCAGGCAGTGAGCATTATCCGGGAATATATATCGAGGGAAGAAAAAACCAAAGCTTTTGCCGGATGGTTTTCGATCGAGCCGCCATTTCCCGACGGTATTTTCGGCGATGAAAAACTCATCGGCGGAGCTTACATCAATGGCGGGATTTTTCCGCTGGTGGGCGGGGAGCTTGCCATGGCAGCATTTAATCATGGATTTGAGGCATATGGAGTTGAAATCCTGAAGAAATACGATCAGCTTATTTCGAAAAGCAATGAAACCTTCCTCTGGTATTCTCCTGATGGAACTCCTTGCAGCGAGGAAAATAGTACAAGTCCGGAGGCAATGCCCACCGATGGCTGGGGCTCATCGGCCATGGCCTGGGCGCTGATGGAAGGTCTCGCAGGCATTGAAGATAAACTGAAGCAGTATCAAAAGATTCGGATATCGCCCCGGTGGCTGGCGGCCGGAATTACTGAGGCTGAAGTGGGGGCAGGGTATCAGGCAACGGGTGTCGGGTATCAGGGTTTCAGGGTTTCAG
>CAILAQ010000611.1 GCA_903832165.1 uncultured Bacteroidota bacterium
ATATCCCTGGAACTGGTGCCCGGTAATTACACAATTCAAGGAAGTGGAAGGTGGTTTTTCCTTCGAGATAGGCCCAAAGGGTGAGCTGGGAATGAAGCAGCAGATTGGCGGAAATGTGTTGAGCTGCATTTCGGAAACTCAGATTCCCCTGAATACCTGGACTCATATCGCTGCCACGGTAGAATCAGGAAAAGGGATCCGCGTGTTTGTAAATGGTATGGAGACAGGTAAATACCAGACTTCCCGAAAGCCGGATTTTACGACCAACGCTGATACGCGTATCGGAATGAATTATACGGATGTTTATCCTGCCTATCGCATTGGAACTGAGGGTGGCGATACTCCCTACTGGTTCTCCATCGATGGCATTGTCGATGAAATTAAGGTATATAAAGGCATTCTCAGTGACGGGGACCTTGCAGCGATTTATAAAGCTGCGCTGCCGGTATCGAAGCCCGATCTTCCGCTCAGGCAGTTCCCGCGTGTGGCTGCCACCGGCAAATTCAAGGCATTTTATACCAACCTGAAATATTATGAGGAGTGGGACCAACAATGGCCGGTAGCCGCTGACCCCGATGTCGTGGTAACTTTTGCAGATTCCCCGGTTAAGTATATTTTCTGGCGCGGAACCCGTTATTCTCCGGCATGGGTTACCGATAACAACCTCTGGATGGCCGATCAGAGCGTGGAAACCTGGAGTGGTCCGGAAGGATGCCTCGAGCACATGCAGGACCGTCATTGTAAATATTCACATGTCAGAATCATTGAGAATACCGATGCACGGGTAGTCGTTCACTGGCGCTATGCTCCGGTAAGCGCTTATGATAAGCTCCGCCTGGCAAATGAGAAAACAGGCTGGGAACTTTGGATCGATGAGTATTATTATATCTATCCTGATGCAACCGCCATCCGGAAAGTGACCTGGAAAACTGAATACATGTGCGCTCCGGTTCAATATCAGGAAACCCTGCCACTCACTGAGGAAGGACAGCTCCAGGGAGACGTTATCGAAGCAGATTATTTGCGCATTGCAAATCTGAAGGGCGAAAAGCAGCAATATGATTATGTCGTAAATCCTGCCGATGGAAACAGCAAGAAAGTGCCGGACAAACCAAATATTCAGCAGCATAATTTCAAATCGCTCTATGATCCGTTCATTATTTTTGAACCGGGTAATAGCATGGAATACATTTCCGACCGGAATATCAGCAACCTGAAATCACCAGGTTCCTGCAACCACTGGCCCGTTGGGCAGGCTTATTGCGATGGCCGGCGTGTAGTGGCTGCCGACAGGCCTACCCATTTTCTCGGTTTCCCGATCTCTTATCCGGTAATACATGATGGTCCTGACGGCAGGAGCTGGCTGAATTCCCTGTACGGAATGAAGAACCTGAAAATCGATGATCTTGTTGTTTTAGGAAGAAGCTGGGCTGCGGCACCGATACTGACTATTGCAAAAGGTGCTGGATTTGTGAGCAAAGGTTATGACCTGAGTGAGAAAACTTACCGGGTCACCTATACCGGACATGATGCTGGTAAAAATGTAAGTCTCCACCTCGCTGCTTCTAAAGATTCCCCTTTATTCAATCCATCAGTTGTTATTGAAAATTGGGGAGATCAGGAAGTTAAGATTTTGGCGAATAGTAGGCAACTTGTATACAACAAGGATTACAGAACAGGTAAAATTGAGCGGCTC
>CAILAQ010000612.1 GCA_903832165.1 uncultured Bacteroidota bacterium
CAGAGGGTCGCTGGTTCAAGCCCAGCTGGGCCCACTTGAAAATCAAGAGGTTAGAAACACAAAAAGTTCTAACCTCTTTTTTTGTGCATACCTTTTGCATAGCCTGTTCTCAAACATGGTTTTTCGGCAAACCTTTTCTACCTTTAAAAATTCTCCCCGAAAATGGCAAAATGTATGGTTATGAGTTCTGGCGGGTCCTTTGGCATGACCAGCCCATGTTTTGGATGTGACTGAGGTGGCGAAGCTAAATCCGACCCACATTTTCAAGCTTGCAAATAATCACACCCCACCCTTCCGCCAGCCTACCTTCGCATCGTAATAATTAAAAATACGATGCCATGAAAAACAACAAAACTTATTATCAGCTGATCCTCGACCGTAGCGGTTCGATGAGTGTTTGTATTGAAGAAACCGTTAACGGGGTAAATAGCCAGATCCAGCGCATCCGGGAGCTGTCTGAGCGCTTTCCCGAGCAGGAGCTGATCACCTCACTTTGTTTGTTTAACCATAAGCTCACCCCGGTATGGGACCGCATCCGTCAGGCCGATCTGCGGGAGATCACCTTCAGCGACTACCGACCCGATGGAAACACAGCTCTCCTGGATGCCATCGGCAAATCGATCCGGCATTTACAGAAAACCATTGGTGAAGAGGTTGCCCGTGATGAAGCTTCTGTGGTGGTGGTCATTTTTACTGACGGATACGAAAACGCATCACAGGAATTCTCGCATAACCAGATAGCCTCACTGATCCGGGAACTCGAGCTCACCGACAAATGGAGTTTCAGTTACATTGGCGCCACACTTGATGCAGTGGAAATTGCCATCAAAATGAATATCCGGGCTTCCAATGCCATCAATTTTGACTTAGGAGATTCTAAAAAGGAATACAGTAGGATATCCCGTTCCATGGGTTCCTATTTTGAGGACAAACGCTCCGGCAAAATCCGCAAAGACTTTCTCGAAAAAGATCCTCCATACGAAAAACCAGTGAAGTAATTTTTTTAAACCTGATACCTGACACCCGACACCCGACACCCATCATGAAAATCCACCTCATCCGCTCCTCCGAAGTAGAACCCCATCAGTTCACCGCAATTTATGATCTGATCAGGCAATATCCGGGACCTGTACAATATATTATCCACGAGAACCCTGTCGAATATTCCATTGATGAACTTGAAGTGGAGATCTGGGAAGAGGAACGGATTGGAAGGGAAATAATGCTATCGGACGAGATAATGTTTTCCCTTTGCGAAGAACACTCCATCACCTATGTTGGCTGGGATTCGATATTTGACCACTGCAATGAATCAAGACGGAAATATCGCATCCCTGACAAGGAACCGGTTGTACTCTTAACCGATCATGCTAATGAGTATAACTGGTTTAGCGGATCCGATCAGAGCGGTAAACTGAATATGTTTGTGCACACCGGCATGTGGGATCGGTTTACTTTTCCAGATTTCCGGTATCCGGTGGTATATCTTCTTGCTGCAATTCCATTGCGGTTATCCATGTACGATTCCTTCAGCGAATCCGTGAAGAATTATCATCAGGAACCACGCGGGTGCATGAATGATTATTGTCAGGACAAGAAGGACATTCAGCTCAAACTCAGAACCGGCGACATCTGTCCCGAATGTCGCAAAAGAATTCATGACAGGAACGTCGATAATCACTTAGTTGCGCAAGTATTCTTTTAACATGGGAGTAAAACGATACCACCCACCGGTGTAAAACGATACCACCCACCGGCTAAAAACACTACCACCCCTTTCCTTCTGATTAAAACAGTGATCTTTCCTAAACTGAAAGATTACAGTCATGATTTCAACCC
>CAILAQ010000613.1 GCA_903832165.1 uncultured Bacteroidota bacterium
AAAATGCCGCCGGGTTAGGATCAAATTGCGGGATTTTCGATCCTGACTATATCATCGAGGCTAATTTTTATTGTGATACCTATGGAATGGACACTATAAGCTGGGCCACCAACCTGGCATTTGTTATGGAATGTTATGAGGCCGGCATACTCAACAAGGAACGGACCGGTGGATTGGAGCTGAGTTTCGGAGATACTGAGGGAGCTATAGAACTTTTGCACAGGGTGGCACGTGGAGAAGGATTCGGATTGATTGCCGGGATGGGCATCCGTAAAATGAAAGAGATTTTTGGCGCAAAAGGGTGGGGTGATCCCGGATTTATGAAGGATATCGGCATGGAAAATAAGGGATTGGAATATTCAGAATATGTTTCAAAAGAATCTCTGGCACAGCAAGGTGGTTTTGCCATGACCAATAAAGGGCCACAGCATGATGAGGCCTGGTTGATTTTTATGGATATGGTAAATAATCAGATTCCAACATTTGAGAAAAAAGCAGAAGCCCTGCACTATTTTCCGATGTTCCGTACCTGGTTCGGACTGGTAGGCCTCTGCAAATTGCCATGGAATGATGTTGAGCCTGCCAATAATGCAGAGACTGATGAACCGGCGAAAGTTCCGGAACACGTTGATAATTATGTTACTATTTATAAGGCTGTCACGGGAAGGGAATTTGACAAGAACCGACTGATTGAAGATTCGGAGCGCGTATATAATTTTCAGCGGATCTTTAATATTCGCAGGGGATATGGAACCAGGATACATGATGCACAACCGTTCCGAGCGGCCGGTCCGGTTACGATTGAGGAGTACGAAAGCCGCGCCGAAAGGTATGACAAGCAGCTGAAAGAACAAGTTGGCTTTGATCCCGAAGGAAAAACATCCGAGGAGAAGCAGAAAGCCCTGAGAGTCTATCGTGAAGACCGTTATGAACAACTTCTGGATGCTGTTTATAAGCGCCGGGGATGGAATTCAAACGGGGTGCCGACCATTGAGCACTTGAAAAAAATCGGAATGGATTTGCCTGAACTGATTGCGGTGGTTACCCCTTATCAGTAAATATTTATTTTTCGGGAATCAATATGTAATGTTGAAAATTCATTGTTGTGTACATAAATTTGTACGTAATTTTGTACATAAATTTTCATGTATATGTTGACTACAACAATTTCTGATTTCCGAAAAGATATTAAAAGGTATCTTGATCGTGTCACTGATAATTTTGAAACCCTGATAATAAACCGGGGAAAAGATAGTGGCGTAGTCATTATGTCATTAGAGGAATATAATTCGTTAAGTGCAACTCATCATGAATTTTCATCCAAGACAAATGAAAGAAGGCTGGATTCTGCCATTGAAAAGTTGAAAAGTGGCACGTCATTCCAAAAGGATCTTACAGGACTATGAAATGTGTATTTGTCGACGAATCCTGGGAAGATTACTTGTATTGGCAAAAGACAGACAGAAAGATTTTGTCGAGAATCACTGATTTGTTAAAGGACATCGCTCGCAACCCTTTTTCGGGATTAGGGAAACCTGAACCATTGAAGCATAAGTATAAGGGTTTCTGGTCTCGCAGGATTGATGGTGAACATAGATTGATTTATCAGGTCAGGGACGATGAAATCCTGATCGCTAAATGCAGATTTCATTTTGATTGAGTGTATATTTCATTATGATTGAGTTTCTTTAGGAGTTTTAATAATCGAGGGTCTCCTTGAGTTTTAGTCAATTAATCGTGAAATAATCAATTGTTAACGAATGAAAAATCACATTGCACTTAACTTTCTTGCTGCGGCGTTTCTCTGTTTTGGTATATCAGACTCCATTTTTGCATCCGGGCAGCAAGTTTTTCAAAATAATCCTGACACATTATTGAAAGGGGCGGTTTGGATTTCCGGAACCTCAAAAATCCCGGAATCCGACAGCCTGTTTTATCTTGATCATCCAGCACCATTGCTCAGGACTGAATTTAAGATCGGAGAGGCTGTAGAAAAGGCTGAAATGTGGATAACAGCTGCAGGTTACTACGAAACCTGGCTGAATGGGAAAAGGGTTGGTGACCAACAGCTTGATCCTGCCTGGACAAATTTCAGCAAAAGGATTTATGTCACCCGTCTGGATGTGACCTCGCTCATTCAAAAGGGGGATAATTCCTGGGGCATCATGCTGGGAAACGGTTTCTATAATCCCCTGCCGCTGAAGATGTGGGGTGGCCGTAATATCAGGAATGATCTACCGGTTGGAAGTCCGTGCGCCATCGCCCGTTTGCTGGTTACTTTAAAGAATGGCAGGCAGGTGATCTTGACTACCTCAGACAAGTGGCTTACAAAATCTGGGCCGATCACTCGCAATAATGTATAT
>CAILAQ010000614.1 GCA_903832165.1 uncultured Bacteroidota bacterium
ATAATCGCCTGCTCTAATGCAAAAACATATTGTTTGATGTACATCCCGAATTGCTCAAGGTCGAAAATCGGATACCCGACAATCTGCCCGGGACCGTGATAAGTAATATCTCCACCCCTGTCCGTATGATAATATGTAGCCTTGATTCTATTCAGAAATCCGTCATCAATCAACAGATTATTCTGGTTTCCAGATTTGCCCAGTGTGTAAACATGAGGGTGCTCCACAAAAAGCAGATGGTTATCCGGGAAAATTTGCTCATCGGCCGGCATTGAACGATTGATGAGCTTTTGCTTTACCCTTTCACTGAAAAGTGCAGCCTGAAAATCCCAGGCCTCTTTATAGTCCATCGAACCAAGGTCCTTAAAGCTGATCTTTGGTGTCATCACGCGAAGTTACGTGTTTTTCCGCATGATAGGAAGATCTTACCAGAGGGCGGCTCTCTACAAACCTAAACCCCTTTTCTAAGCCAATCCTTTCGTAATTCTCATATACTTCAGGGGTAATCCATTCACTCACCGGGAGATGTTTCCTCGACGGGGTAAGGTATTGTCCAATGGTCATGACCTGACATCCCGCCTTCAGCAGATCATCCATCGTTTCAATGATCTCCTCCGGCAATTCACCCAGGCCGAGCATGATGCCGGATTTTGAGACGATGCCCGAATCTGAAATCTGACGGATCACTGCCAGACTGGTATCGTACCGGGCCTTGGTCCTTATTGCAGGAGTCAGGCGGCGCACGGTCTCAAGGTTATGCGAAATTACTTCCGGACCAGCTTCGGTCACCTGACCGATCCATTCAGCATTGCCATCGAAATCAGGAATAAGCGTTTCCATCGTTACCAGTGGATTTATTTCTTTGATCATCCTGATGGTTTGCGCCCAGAATCCTGCACCCCGATCGGATAGATCATCACGGTCAACCGACGTAATGACTGCATGCTTAATCCCCATCTTTCTGATCGATTCTGCAATTCTTTTCGGTTCATCAATGTCGGGTGGGTGAGGCCTTCCTGTTTCTACTCCGCAAAATTTGCATGCCCGCGTACAGATGCTTCCCAAAATCATGAACGTTGCAGTCCCGGCCTGCCAGCATTCCCCGATGTTCGGGCAGTTACCTGAAATGCAGATGGTATTAAGGTTATTTTCTTTGACAAGCTTTCGAACGTTTTCCTGTGTTTCATCCGCCGAAAGCCTTGATTTTAATTTGATCCAGTCGGGTAATCTTCGATTATTCAATTCTGTTGCCATGGCGATTTTCCGTTGGTCAAAAATACGTTATAAAACATAAAAATTTTTGTGTTAATCTATTATCAGTAACCAAATATTCACTAATTTTACATATCCAAAGATTTAAATATTTAGATAAGTATATATATGGCAAACAGAAGGGATTTTATCAGAATTTCTGCACTGGGCGCCGGAGGATTGGCGGTTGGAATACCGACCATCCGTTCCTGGGCTGGTGGACTGATCGACCCTGAGCGCATGGTGTATGAAGGAATGCGAAGAACACCCACTTATTGTGAGATTTGCTTCTGGAAATGCGCAGGCTGGGTTTATAAGAATGATAAGGGTGATGTTTGGAAGATCACCGGTAATGATGAGGACCTTCATTCCAACGGCAGGCTTTGTCCGAGAGGTACAGGTGGCGTTGGAATGTACAATGATGAGAACCGGTTGAAGATACCATTGATCAGGGTGACCTCAGCGGGAAAGCAGATCTACCGTGAAGCCAGCTGGGATGAAGCCCTTGACTTTATTGCAGGGAAGCTCAAAGGTGTGATTGCCGCCTCCGGGCCGGAGTCTGTGGCGCTGTTTTCACATGGATCAGGCGGTAAATATTTCGGAAGCCTCCTGAAATCATTCGGTTCAAACACAAATGCCGCTCCTTCTTATGCTCAGTGCAAAGGCCCCCGTGAGGCCGCTTTCCTGGCCACTTTTGGTGAAGTGGTGGAATCGCCGGAACGCATTGATATCCGCGATACCCGCTGCCTGGTCCTGATCGGTTCCCATCTCGGAGAGAATATGCATAATGGTCAGGTTCAGGAAATGTCCGACGCCATTGATAAAGGAGCAACTATTATTACCGTGGATCCCCGGTTCTCCACTGCGGCCAGCAAATCGAAATTCTGGCTGCCAATCAAGCCTTCAACCGATCTCGCACTGCTGCTGGCATGGATTAATGTTATTATAAGAGAAGGCTTATACGACAAAGCCTATGTCGAAAAATACACCACCGGATTTGATAAGCTTCAGGCACATGTTATACCCTTTACCCCCGAATGGGCATATGGGATCACAACAATTGCTCCGCAGATGATCCGTGAAACCGCCAGGGAAATGGCCCATGCTGCCCCTGCTGTCATCGTTCATCCGGGCAGGCATGTTACCTGGTATGGCGATGATGTTCAACGTTTGCGCGCAGTCGCAATCCTGAATGCAATTCTGGGTTCCTGGGGACGCAGAGGCGGGTTCTATCGTCCCGAAACCCTTACGGTTCCTGAATTTCCACATCCTCATTATCCCGAAGTGAAAAAGGGCTGGAGAGATATTCTTGGTGATAAGTATCCCCTCGCTGATCAGCCTGTTGCAAATGCCATCGTCGATCTGAGCCGCCCTGGTGAGAGTGGCCCGGCAAAATATAAAGCCTGGATCGTTAATGGAACAAACCTCATTGAAACAATGCCGAATCAGGCAAATACCATTGAGGCCATAAAAGCGCTCGACCTTTTAGTGGTTATTGATACCATGCCAATGGAAATTACAGGATATGCTGATGTGGTATTGCCCGAATGCACCTATCTCGAACGATATGATGATATACGGGTAAGTCAGCACCGCAAACCTCAATTGGCGCTGAGGATGCCTGCTGCCAAACCAAAATTTAATACAAAGCCGGCCTGGTGGATGGCTAAAACACTCGCAGAAAAGATGGGTCTGGGCAGCTTCTTCCCGTGGAAAGATATTGAAGAGATGCTCAGCTGGCAACTTAAACAAATGGGCACCAGCCTGGGAGAAATGCAGCGAATTGGCGTTAAAACTCATGAGAGGACTGCTGATGATCTGTATTTTGCCCCGGATGAAGAGGTTGAATTCAGTACAACCAGCACGAAAATTGAATTGTACTCCAGTGACCTTGAAGGCGCGGGCTTCGCTGCTCTCCCTGTTTATACTCCTCATGAGGAACCCCCTGCAGGTTTTTACAGGTTGATATACGGCAGGGCACCAATGCACACTTTTACCAGGACATCAAATAATCCGAACCTGGCCGATCTGATGGATGAGAATAGTGTTTGGATACATCCGAATGTTGCTAAAGAATGGGCACTCATTAATGACCAATATATCTGGCTGAAAAATCAGGATAGCATCATCTCGGATTTTCAGATAAAAGTCAGGGTGACCGAGCGAATCCGCTGGGATTCGGTTTATATGGTCCATGGTTTTGGTCACAACCAAAAGAAACTGGAACGCTGCTTCGGCAGAGGAGCGAGCGATACTCAGATGATTACAAATGTTCTTGTCGATCCATCCATGGGAGGAACTGGCATGAGAGGCAATTTTGTGACTTTTGTAACCGAAAAAAGGGAGGCTGAATCATGAGATATGCTATGGCCCTTGATACCGGAAAATGCGTAGGTTGCAGTGATTGTGTTGTAGCCTGCCAAACTGAGAATAATGTTCCGATAGGGTATTGCCGCGATTGGGTGGTTGAGGTTACCGATGGCACTTACCCAGCCCTTGAACTTGAGCTTCGATCAGAACGCTGTAACCATTGCGACAATTCACCTTGCGTCAGGTGCTGCCCTACAGGGGCCAGCCATTATGAAAAAGGCGGCATTGTGACTGTTACCCATAATAAATGCATAGGTTGCGGTGCCTGTATTTCCTCCTGCCCTTATGATGCACGATATGCACATCCTGATGGTTATGTGGATAAATGCACTTTTTGCCTGCACCGCCTTGAAAATGGCCTTCTTCCTGCCTGCGTTTCTACCTGCCCTACAAAGTGTATGTATTTCGGCGATCTCGACGATCCCAAAAGCCCTGTATCTGTAGTGCTGAAAAACCGTAAGCATAAAACGCTGATTCCGGAAGCCGGAACCAAACCACAACTCTATTTCTTAATCTAAAACTGATATAATATGAGAGAAGAAATTATAGTCAGTGGCAGGATG
>CAILAQ010000615.1 GCA_903832165.1 uncultured Bacteroidota bacterium
CAAAAATAAGCTGCTCTGCCGATCTTGAACGCTGCAGCTCCTCATTCTGCAGTTCTAGTTCTAATTGATGAACCTCAAGCTCATGAACAAGTTTGCGATAATCGAAATTCGGCATGGAAGGGTTCTTTTTATAACGGTTTTACCCTAAAAGGTACGAAGAAAACAGATATGGCGGAGATTATTAATGCGTAGATTTTCAATATTTTGACTAACTTAGTTTAATTAAGGACCAGTGGGGCAATATCAGCCAAAATCTGATATACCTTTCCATCCATGATCAGCATTTCACCGTCGAGCGCATTGAAGGTGCCTATTCCCAGGTCACCCTGTTTCAGTAAACTGCCGCAGGAAAACGAGCCGTCGTATACTCCGGAAAGCAAGGCATCTATCGTGAATATCTGAAAGAGGCCATCTTCTTTTTGTCCGGCACATCCAGCCAGCAGGAAGATGCATTCGAAGAGAAGATTCTTTATCATCTTTGCAAGGTAATTTATTTTCTGAATAAAATGATTCAAGGTGTATTGTTTGATATGGACGGCGTACTGCTGGATTCGGAGGCATTCATGTGCGAAGCCGCCATCATCATGTTTTCTGAAAAAGGAATAAGTGTTGACAAAAAGGATTTCGAGCCTTTTGTGGGGATGGGCGAAAACCGCTACCTCGGCGGAGTAGCTGAGAAATATGGCTGCGAATTTGATCTGGAAACAGATAAGGCAAGGGCCTATGAAATCTATGCCGAAATAACCAAAGGTAAGTTGGAGCCCCTGCCGGGAGTTGCTGATTTTATTCGCAGATGCAAATCCCGTTCACTGAAACTGGCCGTGGCCACCAGCGCAGATAAGGTTAAAATGGATATCAACCTCGCCGCCCTCGGCCTGCCCGCTGATGCTTTTAACCTCACGGTAAACGGACTGGAAGTGGAGCGCAAGAAACCGTTTCCCGATATTTACCTCGAAGCGGCACGCCGGCTGGGTCTTAAACCAGAGGAGTGCCTGGTGGTGGAAGATGCCCTGAGCGGCATTGAATCTGCCAGGGCAGCAGGCTGCAAATGCCTTGCTCTCGCCACCAGTTTTCCAACCGAAAGGCTCACACATGCCGATTGGGTATCCGGAACACTGGCCGATGCACCGGACGCCTCCATCCTTTGGTAAGTATCGCGAACCATTTTGGTCAAATAATGTTCCTTTACTTTTTGTAAAAAACTATCTTTGGTCATAAAGTAATAATTCAAAACCAGATGGGCCTTATTCTCTTTGCTGCTAAACCAATTGTTTTCTGGCCTTTTCTCATCTATGTCGCTGCCGTACTGGTACTGGTTGGTGTCATGATCGGCCTCTCGTGGGTACTCGGCGAACGGCATAAGGAAAAGATGACCGATGAACCTTATGAATCAGGCGTTCCGCCAACCGGAAATGCGCGTCTGCGATTTTCGTCCCATTTTTATCTGATCGCCATCTTTTTTGTCATATTCGACCTCGATGCTGTTTTTATTATGTCGTGGGCCGTATCTTTCCGGGAACTGGGCGTTGCCGGATATCTTGGAATAGTCGTCTTCATTGGTATCCTGATCGTTGTGCTCGTATACGAAATTGGAATCAAAGCGCTCGATTTTGGCCCGCAGGGTAAACGTATCATCAGAAATAAAAACAGACTCAGTAAATGAATTATACACTGCATAAAGCTTCGGATCCTCAACCTCAGACTGACTTAACCGATATCGATGAGGTGATCCGGAAGTCGGTCCTCTTCAGCAAGCTTGATGATATGGTTGCCTGGGGCAGGAAAAATTCGATCTGGCCGTTCGCTTTCGGACTCTCCTGCTGCTTCGTTGAGATGGCAACAGCCATTACCAGCCGGTACGATATCGCACGGTTCGGAGGTGAGGTGATCCGCGGTACACCCCGGGAAGCCGACCTGATGATCGTTGCCGGTACCGTATTTATCAAAATGGCCCCGATCATTAAAAGGCTGCATGAGCAAATGATGGCCCCGAAATGGGTCATATCCATGGGATCCTGCGCCAATTCAGGCGGTATGTTCGATATCTACAGCGTTGTGCAGGGAGTCGATAAAATTCTGCCGGTCGATGTATATGTCTCGGGTTGCCCGCCGCGCCCCGATGCTTTTCTCGAAGGCCTTATGCTTCTCCGCGATTCAATCGGCAAGGAAACCCGCCCCCTCAGCTGGGTAATCGGACCACAGGGCATTTCACAACAGGAGAAAGTGATCGTGAGGGATGTGAAAAATGAAGAACGAATGAAGATGGGCAATATCAGAACCATGAATAATATCTGAATAACTTATGAATGGCGATCAGTCTCCGTTGTCAGAAATAAAAGCAAAATTCGGCGAACCGGCTATCCTCGCGGTCCAAATCACTGCCGACGGTACGCCGACTCTCTGGACCGGCCATAACCACATAAAAGAGGTACTGGTGTTTCTGAAATGCGAAATCAATCAGCCATTTCAAATGCTTTTTGACCTCACCGCTATCGATGAGCGCAGGAGGTTGAAACGGCAGGATCAGCCCTACAGCGACTTTACCATTGTTTATCATCTGACTTCCCTCGAAAGAAATGCCGATGTCAGGATTAAGGTTCCGTTGATTGGTGAATACCCCGAAATCAGCAGCATTACAGATGTTTGGCCCGCAGCCAACTGGTATGAACGCGAAGTGTTCGACCTGTTCGGGATAAAATTTGCCGGTCATCCCCGGTTAACCCGGCTCCTTTTGCCAAAATCATGGAACGGACACCCGCTCCGGAAAGAATATCCTGCCCGTGCCACGGAGGCAGGTCCCTTCGTACTGGATGACCAGATGAGGGAAATCGCAGATAATGACTTGAAATTCGATCCTGCCGACTGGGGCCTGGAATCACATACCGAGGAAACCGATTTCATGTTCCTCAACCTGGGTCCCCAGCATCCCGGAACTCATGGCCTGCTCAGGCTGGTGCTGCAGCTGGACGGTGAAGATATCGTCGATATCGTGCCGGATATCGGATTCCATCATCGCGGAGCGGAAAAAATGGGAGAACGCCAGTCGTGGCACTCGTACATTCCTTATACCGACCGGATTGATTATCTGGGAGGAGTGATGAATAATCTTCCTTACCTCCTCTCCGTGGAGAAAATGGCCGGCATAGTTGTTCCTGACCGCGCAAACTTTATCCGGGTGATGATGAGCGAGTTTTTCCGGATCGCCAGCCACCTGGTTTGGTTCGGTACCTATGCACAGGATCTTGGCCAGATGTCGCCGGTGTTTTATGCTTTTAACGACAGGGAGAAGATCCTCGATATCGTTGGGGCAATAACGGGTGGGCGAATGCATCCCTCGTGGTTCCGGATCGGCGGCGTAGCTCACGACCTGCCGGACGGATGGAAAAAAATGGCTCAGGATTTCGTTAATTTTTTCCCGAAACAAATCAGGGAATATGAAAAGGTTACGATCAATAACCGGATTTTCAAATCAAGAACGATAGGTATCGGCGCCTATACTGCCCGGGAGGCCATCGAATGGGGTGTCACCGGCCCGGGCCTGCGCTCTGCCGGTGTGAGCTGGGATTACCGGAAGCAAAGGCCTTACTCAGGTTTCGAAAATTTTGAGTTCGATGTCCCGACCGGTAAAAACGGGGATTGTTTTGACCGTTCAATCGTGAGGATGGAAGAAATGAGGCAGAGCATCAGGATTATACAGCAATGCATAGATAACATGCCGGAAGGAAACTATAAATCCCTGCATCCGTTAACAACTCCGCCTCTTAAGGAAAGAACCATGAAGGATATCGAGACCCTCATCACCCATTTTCTGGGGGTAACCTGGGGACCGGTCATTCCTGCCGGAGAGGCGATGGTTCCGGTGGAGGCATCGAAAGGCTGCAACGGATATTATATGATAAGCGACGGTGGTACATCGGCCTACCGGTCACGCATTCGCACCCCGTCATTTCCGCATCTCCAGATGATCCCCATGATCAGCAAGGGCTATACCATTCCTGATCTTATGTCGATATTGGGCGCCACTGATTTTGTCCTGGCAGATTTAGACCGATAAAAGAGAATAACTATGCTGAGTCACAAAGAGAAAGAAGAAATACAGGAGGAAACCAGGCTTTATCCATACCCGGGAGCGGCATGCATTGATGCCCTGAAAATCGTTCAGCATCAGCGGGGCTGGATTTCAGATGAGGCCATTGCAGATATCGCTGCCGAACTGAATCTTTCAGCTGAGGAGGTGGACAGCGTGGCTACCTTTTATACCCGGATTTATCGCAGCCCGGTGGGACGCAATGTAATACTCGTGTGCGACAGCGCAACCTGCATGATCATGGGATACGAGTCTGTATATCAATATATCTCTGATAAGCTCTCTATCCGGTTCGGGGAAACATCGTCGGATGACAGGTTTACCCTGTTGCCGATAACCTGTCTCGGTGATTGCGATCATGCCCCGGCTTTAATGATCAATGATGATCATCATAATAATTTAACCATCAGTGGTATTGATGAAATACTCGAAAAATATAAATAGCTGAAATGGAAACCCCGCTAACACAACATATACAGCCCGGCCGGATTCCCCTGACATTAAAGGAATTCGAAAATGCCGGCGGATATAAGGGTTTGCATAAGGCTCTGAAGGATATGACACCCTCGGATGTCATCTTTACAATTAAAGGTTCAAATCTGATGGGCCGCGGTGGAGCAGGTTTTCCAACGGGTGTTAAATGGGGCCTGGACCGGCCCGTGGCCCGGACCGGATCAGGTCTCGAGCTCGACAGGGACGCGGACGA